>DATGAX010000620.1:0-7410 GCA_035312965.1 Acidimicrobiales bacterium | reverse complement strand
GACCGACGTGGCCGACCACTTCGGCTTCCGGATCGCCCGGGTCCAGGACCTCCCCCCGTCCACCCGCTCCATCACCGACGTCCGCAGCCGGGTCGTGTACGTCCCCCAGCGCAACGCCACCGGCGGCCAGCGCTCCTCCCGCTCGGTGATCGCCCAGACCCTCGGCCACTTCGCCCTGGGCCACTCCGAACCGGTGGACTTCGAGGGCTACGTCCGCCAGCGGGTGGAGGCCAACTACTTCGCCGGCGCCCTGCTGGCGCCCGAGGGGGCCGTCGTCAAGGTGCTGGGCGACGCCAAGGCCCGAGACGACATCTCGGTCGAGGATTTGTCCGAGTCCTTCTACATCTCCTACGAGATGGCGGCCCACCGGCTGACCAACCTCATCACCCGGCACTTCCAGATCCCCATCCACTTCCAGCGCTCCGACCCGGAAGGGCTCCTCTGGAAGGCCTACGAGAACGACGGGGTGCTGCTCCCCTGCGACGTGGACGGGACCATCGAGGGGCAACGGCTGTGCCGGTGGTGGAGCTCCCGGCAGGCCTTCGAGTCGGAGGACTCCTACGCCCTGCACTACCAGTACACCGAGACCATCACCGGGACGTTCTGGTGTGTCACCCACATCGACATCGACCGGGAGCGGGGCGACGCCATCACCGTGGGCACCACCGAGGAGGCGGCCCGGTGGTTCCGCGGCTCCGACACGACCCGGCGGGCCCGCTCCACCTGCCCCGACCCGGCGTGCTGCCGCCAGCCGGCGCCCGATGCCGTGGACCGCTGGGAGGGCGTGGCCTGGCCGTCGGCCCGCGACCACAGCCACTTCGTGTCCGGGCTGCCCACCGACACCGTGGTCTTCAGCCCCCACCCGGGCGTGGCGCTGACCGACGTCTTTTCCTTCCTGGACCGCCACGCCGCCCGCTAGGGGCGGTCTTCAGTCGGTCAGGGACTGCTCCAGCACCTGCGCCACGTCCAGGACCCGGACGGTCTCGGGCGCGCTGCCCTCCGCCTGCCGCGTCTTGGTGGCGTCGTCGAGCATGATCAGGCAGTAAGGGCAGGCGGTGGAGATGACGTCGGCGCCGGTGCCGAGGGCCTCGTCGGTCCGGTTGACGTTGATCCGGGTGCCGATGGACTCCTCCAGCCACATGCGCGCCCCGCCCGCCCCGCAGCAGAAGCCCCGGTTGCGGCACCGATGCATCTCCTCGAGGCGGACCCCGGGCACGTGGTTGAGCACGCCGCGCGGCTCGTCGTAGACCTCGTTGTGCCGGCCCAGGTAGCAAGGGTCGTGGTAGGTGATCTTCTGGTCCACCGGGGTGACCGGCTTGAGCGAGCCCGAGCTGAGCAGCTTCTCCAGCACCTGGGTGTGGTGGTACACCTCGAAGTTGCCGCCCAGGGACGGGTACTCCCGGGCGATGGAGTTGAAGCAGTGGGGGCAGGAGGCGACGATCTTCTTGACGCCGGCCGACTGCAGCGTCTCGATGTTCTGCTGGGCCTGCGTCTGGAAGAGGTACTCGTTGCCGAGCCGCCGGGCCGGGTCGCCCGTGCAGGACTCCTTGGGGCCGAGCACGGCGAAGTTGATTCCAGCCTGTTTGAGCAGCCGGGCGATGGCCTGGGTCGTCCGCCGGGCCCGCTCGTCCAGGGCGCCGGCGCAGCCCACCCAGAAGAGGTACTCGACGTCGTCGGGAATGGTGCCCTCGACCACCGGGACCTCGAAGTCGAGGCTCTCCAGCCAGGTGGTGCGTGCCCCGCTGCCGAGCCCCCACGGGTCGCCGCGGTTCTCGATGTTGCGCAGCATGAGGTTGGCCTCGGTCGGGAACTGGGCCTCGATGAGCACCTGGTAGCGCCGCATGTCGACGATGGTGTCGACGTGCTCGATGTCGACCGGGCACTGCTCCACGCACGCCCCGCAGGTCGTGCAGGACCACAGCACGTCGGGGCTGATCACGCCGGGCACGAGCGGCTTGGTCGCCACGGTGGCGTCGGCCGCCACCGCGACCGGGACGGCGTTGGGATCGGGGATGAGCGGCTGGCCCGCCAGCAGCTCTCCTGCCGACGCGAACATGTGCTCGCGCAGGTCCATGATGACCAGCTTCGGCGACAGCGGCTTGTCCGTCGCCCAGGCGGGGCACTGGTCCTGGCAGCGCCCGCATTCGGTACAGCTGATCAGGTCCAGCCGCTGCTTCCAGGTCAGGTGGCCGATGAGGCCCGTGCCGAAGACGGTGTCCTCGGTCATCTTCTCCGGGTCGAGGTCGGGGGTGGTGGCGAGCGGCCCCAGGGCCTTGGGCCGGCGCGAGAACAGCACGTTGGGCTCGGACACGAAGATGTGCAGGTGCTTGGAGTGCAGCACGAACACGAAGAAGCTCCACAGGACGAGGATCTGGCCGAGGATCATGGCCGACTCGAGGTTGAGGGCGGCCCCCCTGGACATCCCGTCGAAGGCGCCCCCGAGCGCCCGTGAGGCGAACGGCCACCAGCTCCTGCCGTACGGGAAGTTGCCCGTGACCACCTGGGCGCCGCGGTAGACCAGCAGTGTGCCGATCACTCCGAAGATCATCAGCAGGGTGATCCACGCGGCCCGGGTGTGCGAGCCGTAGAAGCGGCTCCGCCGCTCCCGCCGGGCCGGGTTCTGGCGGATGCGGATGGTGGTGAACGTGCCGAGGGCGAGCAACACGGCGACGGCGAAGAAGTCCTCGATGAAGCCGAGACCGGGCCAGGACGTGATGGCGAACTTGACGTCGAAGAGGTCGCCGTAGGCCTCGATGATGGTGAGGAACAGGACGATGAAGCCCCAGAACGTGAAGAAGTGGGCCAAGCCGGGCCCGGGCCGCTTGAGCAGCTTCCGCTGGCCGAACACGTCCATGATCTCGGCCCTGAGCTGGGCGCCGACGTCCGTGAACCGGCCCGGCGCGGGCTGACCCGTCGTCACCAGACGGAACAGGAACAGGGCCCGCTGGGCGACGATGGCCAGGCCGATGGCGGAGATGGCCAGTCCGACGGCTATCCGAACGTCCACGGTCACGGTCGCAGTGATCACAGCGGCAGCCTCCAGGGCCCTCGCCAGGGGTCGTCGAGGGGCGGGGTGACCCTAGTCGGCGACGGCGAGCGACACCCAGTTCGGGCTAGTGCGACACCGCCCGGCTGTCCGCCTCCCGGAGGCGGCCGGCCATGCTCACGAGCAGCTTGTGGGCCAGCGGGGGCACCTGGTCGAGCACGGCCATGAACTCCCGCTGGCCGAGGACGATCAACTCGGTCGGTGTCTCGGCCGTCACAGTGGCCGTGCGCGGCCCCCGGTCGAGGAGGGCCATCTCACCGAAGTAATGGCCCGGCCCGAGGGTGACGACCTTGCGCCCGTTGCGCTTGACCGTCGCCGAGCCGGAGGCGATCAGGTAGAACTCGTGCCCGATGTCCCCCTCCCTGACGATGCCGGTCCCGGCCGGCACGTTGATGACGTCGGACGCCTTGGCGACGAGCCCCAGCTCCTTCTTGTTGAGCGAGGAGAACATCTTCACCTGGCTCAAATGCTCAAGTTTCTTGTCAGCCATGGTGGCGAACTCTACTTAGCCGCTCGGGCGGGGGCCGGATTTATGTCCGTTTCGCTTCGCCGCGCCCGCAGTTAACAAACGAGCAACACAACGGTCAACGTCGGGAAACATGGTCTTCCTACCCTCCACCCCGTCCTCGCAGGACGCGCCCTGCCGGCGCCCGAACGACCACACCTCAGGAGGGGTTCTTGTCCCTGTTACTTCACATGGTGCACGCCGCGAGCGTCTCCAGCGACTGTGGACCGAACGCGGTCTTCTCGCAGGGGTCCGCGGCAGCTGCGGCCAGCACCTGTTCCGACGCGCAGTACATCAACCCCGGTGACACCGCCTGGCAGTTGACCGCCGCCACCTTCGTGGGCCTGATGAGCCTGCCGGGCCTGGCCGTGCTCTACGCCGGCCTGGTGCCCAAGCGGTGGGCCGTCAACACGATGTTCATGGCCTTCACCGGCTTCTCCACCGTCATGATCGTGTGGGTCCTGTGGGGCTACAAGATGGGCTTCGGCGTCCCGGTCGGTTCCGGCGGCACGCATGTCTGGACCAATGTCTACCCCGGAAACGGGGGCGGGTTCTCCGGCTTCATCAAGGACTTCACCGAGAACTTCGTCGGCCACCCGCAGACGGTCAACGCCGCCCATGCCATGAACGGCCAGGCGACCCTCTACGCCAACGGCGGGGCGACCGTGCCACTGCAGATGCCGTCCTCGGCCCTGGTCTACTTCCAGTTCGTGTTCGCCGCCATCACCCCCCTCCTCTTCCTCGGCAGCGTGCTCGGGCGCATCAAGCCCGTCGCCTGGATGATCTTCGTCCCGGCGTGGTGCACCTTCGTGTACTGCGTCAACGCCATGCTCATCTGGGGCGGTGGTTACTGGGCCCACGAGGGCGCGCTGGACTACTCGGGTGGGTACGTCATCCACCTGGCGGCCGGCGTCTCCGGGTTCATGGCCGCCTGGGTGATCGGCCCCAGACTGGCCCGGGACAAGGCCAAGTGGGTGCCCCACAACCTCACCATGGTGGCGGTCGGCGCCGGCATCATCTGGCTGGGCTGGAACGGCTTCAACGGCGGCGACCCGTACTTCGCCAGCACCGATGCCGCCTCCGCCGTGATCAACACCAACGTGGCCACCGCCGCCGCCCTGCTCGCCTGGGTGGTGTGGGACATGCTCCTGAGCAAGCAGAAGAAGCCCACGTTCCTCGGCGCCGTCAACGGCATGATCTGCGGCCTGGTCGGCATCACGCCGTGCGCCGGTTACGTGAGCGGCACGGGCGCCATATATGTGGGTCTCATCGCCTCGACCGTCGTCTGGTTCGCCTGGACCTACATCCAGCCCATCACGCTCAAGTACGTGGACGACGCGTCAGGGGTCGTGTACACCCACGGCCTGGCCGGGTTGACGGGCGGCATCCTGGTCGGCGTCTTCGTGGATCCGGGCATGGTGCTGTACCACAGCGTGAGCGGCACCCCGATCACTTATGCCGGCGCCCTGTACGGCGGCCATCCCAAGCAGGTCCTGATCCAGCTCCTCGCCGCCTTGACCATCATCGTCTGGGACGCCCTGGTGACGTTCATCCTCCTCAAGATCATCGGTCTGATCACCGGCGGTCTGCGGATACCCGACGACCAGCTGGAGGTCGGCGACGCCGAGGTCCACGACGAGGAGGCCTACCCCTCCGACGAGGGCTACACCCGGGTCGGCGAGCTCACCGGGGCAGGTGTCGGCGGCGGGGCATTCGCCCAGGCCGGTCTGACCGCTCCCGCTCCCGCCCCCACCGCCGTCACTGCCGACATCGGAGGTGAAGCCTGATGATGCTCGTAACCGCCGTCATCAAGCCGTTCAAGCTCGATTCCGTCAAGGAGGCCCTCGAGGCCACCGGCGCCAAGGGGCTGACCGTAAGCGAGGCCCAGGGATTCGGCCGCCAGAAGGGACACACCGAGGTGTACCGCGGCGCCGAGTACCAGGTCGCCTTCACCCCGAAGATCCGGGTCGAGGTGCTGGTCGACGACGCCGCCGTCCCGGGGGTCATCGACGCCATCTCCAAGGCGGCCCGCACCGACAAGATCGGTGACGGGAAGATCTGGGTCACGCCCGTCGACACCGTCGTGCGGATTCGCACGGGAGAGACGGGACCTGATGCAATCTAGGGCCATGGCTCGCAAGCCGACCGGCCGGGTGACGCCCCGCAAGGGCGCGCCCGCGCCGGCCCGCCCGGCCAGCCGTGAGTTGGTCGGCAAAGCCACGAGCACCGAGAAGTGGGACGTGCAGGACTCCCGGTCGGTGCGTACCCCGTGGGTCTGGCGAGTGTTCCTCCTGCTGAGCCTGTTCGGCATCGGGGTCGCCATCATCCTCGACGGGAACCACCACCGGACCTTCGCCGTCCTGTGGCTGGTCATCTCGGCCGGCTGGTTCGCCGTGGCCATGTGGCTGTGGCGTCAGCACAGCCGCTACATGCGGCGGTAGCGGCGGCTCAGAGCGAGTCGAGCACCGCACGTTCGAGCTGGGCCAGGTGGGCCGGGTCCTCGACCCGGCCCCCTGTGCTCTTCTCGACGTAGAAGACGTCGATCGCCTCTGCACCGAGTGTGCTCACCAGGGCGCAGGTGATGGTCACCCCGGCGGCGGCCAAGGCCCGGGTGACCCGGTACAGGACGGGGCCCCGGTCGGGGGCGCGGACCTCGACGACGGTGGCGGCGGGAGAGGCGTCCAGGTCGAAGAGGACCCGGGCGTCGGGCAGGCGGGCCTGGGTGGCGGCCTGGAAGCGGCTGTAGCGGGCCTCCCGCTCCTCGAGCAGGCGCTCGATCTCGAGGCGCCCTTCGAGGGCGGCGGCGAGGGTGGTCGCCACCTTTCCCCAGTCCGGTAGCTCGTCGAAGGCGGCCGCCACCTCGAAGCGCAGCAGGGCCATGCCGGTGGTGGCGTCGGACATGGTGGTGGCGGCCCGGACGTAGACGCCGGACAGGGTGAGGACGCCGGCGACCGCGGAGAGCAGGCCGGGCTGGTCGGGCGCCGCGACCAGCAGCCGGTCGTCCCGGTAGGCGACCGAGAGCCGGCGAGGGACCAGGAGGTCGCGCTCGGAGGGGCTCAGATCGGCCCGGCCGGTGTCGGGCGGCGGCCGCCCTTCGAGCGTGGCCGCGACCTGCGCTACCAGGCGCTCGACCAGCCCCGCCTTCCAGCTTCCCCAGGCGGCCGGGCCGGTCGCCTGGCTGTCGGCGCGGGTGAGCGCGGCGAGCAACTCCAGCGTGTCCCGGTCGCCCACCTGCCCGGCGACGAACGCCGCCGTAGCCGGATCCTCGAGATCCCTCCGGGTCGCCACATCGGGCAGGAGGAGGTGGAGCCGGACCATCGTGAGCAGCACCTCCACGTCCTGCGGAGGGAGCCCCAGGCGGGGGCCGAGCGTCGACACGATCCGGAGGCCGATCTCGGTGTGGTCGCCGCCCTGGCCCTTGCCGATGTCATGCAGGAGGGTCCCCAGCAGGAGCAGGTCAGGTCGGCGGACGGAGCTCTGCATACCGGCCGCGTTGGCCACCGCCTCCAACAGGTGGCGGTCCACGGTGAAGCGGTGGTAGGCGTTGCGCTGCGGCCGGTTGCGAACCGGGGCCCACTCGGGCAGGTAGCGCATCCAGACGCCCTGCTGGTCGAGGGACTCGACGGCGGCGATGGCCGGCCGGCCGGTGCCCAGCAGTCTCAGCAGCGCCTGGCGCACGTCGTCGCCCCACACCCCTTCCGGCGCCAGTGTCCGCTGCGCGAGGCGCTCCAACGTGGGCCGCGAGATGGGGAGGTCCCGCTCGGCCGACGCCGCCGCCACCCGCAGGGCCAGCGTCGAGTCAGCGGCGGGGTCGGCCCGGCCCAGCAGCGCCACCTCGCCGTCGCGCCGGACGATGCCG
>DATGAX010000619.1:0-2806 GCA_035312965.1 Acidimicrobiales bacterium | reverse complement strand
GCAGTGGGCGGCCGGACCGGGACGACCGTGCAGGCCCACCTCGACCAGTTCGAGCTCGGGCCCAACGGTGAGATCGACGTGCTGATCGTCCCCGAGGGCCACGAGGCCGACCCGGCGGCCAAAAACGTGGTGGCCGTACCGCCGGGGACGGGCCAGCTGGCCGTGCGGGAGACGTTCTTCGACCGGGTCCACGACCGACCTGCCGACCTGCGCATCGATCTCGTCGGCGATGTGGCCCCGCCGCTGCTCGGGGCGGAGGAGCTGGCGTCCAAGCTGGAGTTCGCTGCGCTGTTCCTGCAGTTCGTCGCCGCCACCGCGGTCAACATGTGGCAGGACACCGCCGGCCACGTCAACCATCTCGGCGGCACCGCCGGCTCGGAGCACGTGGCGGCCCAGGACGACGAGGTCCGCACCCACAGCAACGCCGAGATGACCTACCACGGTGGCCGTTGGGTGCTGGGCGAGGACCAGGCCCTGGTCATCACCGTCCACAACCCGCCGAACGAGTTCCTGTACTGGGGGCTCACTACGGCCACGGCGTGGATGGAGAGCCTGGACTACCGGTACACCACGACCAACCTCAACAACCACACCGCCGAGCGCTCTGAGGACGGCGACTGGCGCCTGGTCATCTCGCCCCGGGATCCGGGCGTGGCCAACTGGATCGACACAGGCGGCCGGCGCGAGGGCTACATGATCGTGCGGTGGGTGCTGGCCGACCGGCCGCCGCATCCGAACTGCGAGCTGGTGCCCATCGACAGCCTCAGTGTCTGAATCTCACACCTCGGAGGGGACGCCGAAGCGCTTCTGGTAGCCGGCCACTAGCGCCCGGTGCTCGGCCAGCTCCAGACCGGTGTCCTCGAAGCGGTAGCGGTGCTCGCCGATGCCGCGGTGCTCGTGCCGCGCCGCCACGTAGGCCTCGAGGTTGACCCGCGCTTCCTCGGACAAATCCAGGCCCCATCCGGCGTACAGCCTCTCGATGGTGGCCACCGGATCGGCGACCAGGTCCCGGTACAGCACATCGGCGATCTGCCGGGAAGGCAGCCGGCCCGCGTCGCGCTGCTTGGCCACCCCGGTCATCTGCATCTCCACACCCATGCACAGGAACTCGACCAGGTCCTGGTGGGCCACCCGGTCGGAGTGCATCCAGTGGAGGGTCGCCATGGTGTCGGCCAGTGAGCCCACCACCCGCAGCGGATCACGGTGCATCATGACCACCCGCACGTCGGGATAGCTCCCGAACAGGAGATCCAGGTGGGCCAGGTGCGACGGCGCCTTGAGCACCCAGCGCTCCGTCGGGGTGGCCCACTGCAGCGTCTGGAGCATGCGCCGGTGCCAGTCGTAGATGGGCGCCTGGTCGACACCGCTCTTCCAGATGGTGTAGCTCGGCACGTTGTAGATCCCGGTGAACACATCGCTCGAGAACTGGTGGGCGAAGGCGAATATGCACTCCGTCGGGAGACCGCCCCCGTTCTCGTGCATGGTCGTGAAGGCCGGGACCATCTCGTCCATCAGGGTGATCTCGGCGTGGGTGGTGGCCACCCAGTCGTCGGCATTTTGTCCATGGGTGGCACCGGGGACGGTGTGGACGAGCTCCCACAGCAGGGCGGGCCGGTTGGCCGGGTCGCAGGCCAGCAGCTCGTGGATGAGCGTGGTGCCCGAGCGGCCCAGACCGGTGACCACGATGGGGGCCCGGACCACCTCGTCGTCGATGGCCGGCTCCCGCTTCCACAGGTCGACCAGGCGCATCCGGTTCTGGAGGATGACCTGCAGCTCGGCCCGGGCCCGCAGTCGGCCGGGCAGGTGCAGCTCCGCCTCGTCGTCCAGCGCCGCGCACAGCCGGTCGAGCGGCTCTCGGAACCATTCGTCGCCGAAGTCGCCGAGGGCGGTGGCCTGCCGGGCCCCGTCCAGGAGGTCTCCGGGGCGGAGCGAGATCATCGACCGTCCGTCGTCGCCGAGGCCGCGGCCGTAGGCGATCAGCTTCTCCACCCAGGGCTTGCGTTCAGGAGGCTGCCAACTCACGGGGGCAAACTAGACGGCGGGGGCCGGCCCGGGAGTTTCGACCGGGGCTGGCCGACTCGGAGGAGAAGGAGGGAAGGCATGACCGACGCACCGGGGCTGCACGACGATTGGGACGAGGCCTATGCCGGGCCTCCGCCCCCGTGGGACATCGGCCGCCCCCAGTCTGCTTTCGTCCGACTGGCCGAGGCCGGCGCGTTGAGCGGGGCGGTGCTCGACTCCGGCTGCGGTACCGGTGAGCACACCATCCTGGCGGCCCGTCACGGAGGCCGGGTCCTCGGGGCGGATGTGTCGGCCCGGGCCGTCGAGAGCGCCCGCCGGAAGGCGGCCGAGCGCGGCGTCGATGCCCGGTTCGAGGTGTCGGATGCCCTGCGCCTCGACTCCTTCGGTCCGATCTTTGACACTGTCATCGACAGCGGGCTGTTCCACGTACTCGATGACGATGAGCGGGCCCGCTACGTGGCTGCGCTGCAGACGGTCCTGCGGCCGAGCGGCCACCTGCATCTGATGTGCTTCAGCGACCGGCAGGCGGGCGATTGGGGTCCCCGCCGGGTCGCGGAAGGCGAGCTCAGGGCCGCCTTCTCAGAGGAGGGATGGCGCATCGAATCGTTGGCTCCGGACCGGTTCGACATCAACCCGGGCGTGGGCCCGCTGACGGCCGAGTCCTGGCTGCTCGACGCCGTCCGCCTACCGGAGGCCTAGCCCGTCCGGACGGGCCGATCGGGCGGTGCTGCGCTCCGCGGGAGTCGACCGGAGGGTTCGGAGACCCGGGATGACCTCTGTGGCG
>DATGAX010000618.1:0-2090 GCA_035312965.1 Acidimicrobiales bacterium | reverse complement strand
TCTACGGCCATGACCCGGCCGACGGCGTGGGCGGGGACGGCGCCTTCTTCCTTCTCCTCGACGAACCCGAGGTATACGGGCTGCCTCCCGACCCGGTGGTCACCACCCGGGACCTGCCGAAGATGTGGAGGCACGCCGCGGTGGCGATGGGGGTCTTGTCGGCAGCGGTGGGCGCCGTGTTCGCGATGGGAGACCGGCGGTGAGGAAGTACTCGGGGAGCCCGCAATGAGCACCGATGCCACCACTACGCAGGGCGCCAGCGGCCAGGTCCCCGGGCGGGAGGCCCCCACGGGGGTCAACGTCCCCGCCGGCGGCGGCGGACCTCGCCACCGCCGGAAGGATGATCGCCCGCCCGAGCCGCGATTCCGGTCCTACTACGACCTACCGGTGATCAACAGACCCGTCTGGGAGGCTCCGGACATACCGGGCTACCTCTTCCTCGGCGGTCTGGCCGGGGCCGGCTCGGCCATCGCCCTCTGCGCCGACCTGACCCGCCGGCCGGATCTGGCCCGGGTGTCGAAGCTGGGAGCGGCCGCGGCCGGCCAGCTGTCCCTCGTGGCGCTGGTCCACGACCTGGGTCGGTCGGGCCGGTTCCTCAACATGCTGCGCGTCTTCAAGGTGACATCGCCGATGAGCGTCGGTTCGTGGCTGCTGGCTGGCTTCGTCCCGGCCGCGACGGTATCCGCCTTCTCGGCGGCTACCGGGCGCACGCGTCTCATCGGCCATGCGACGTCGGTGGCTGCCGCCACGCTCGGACCAGCGGTGGCCACGTACACGGCAGCCCTGATCTCCGATACAGCGGTGCCGGCCTGGCACGACGGCCACGAATTCATGCCGTTCATCTTCGTCAGCAGTGCGGCCTCGGCGGCCTCGGGCTGGGGGCTCATGCTCGCCCCGGCGGCGCAGACGGGGCCGCTGGCACGACTGGGCGCGGTGGCCGGCGTGGCCGAGGTGGCCCTGTCCAAGGTCCATGAGCAGAAGATCGGGGTGGTCAAAGAGGCCTACCACGAGGGCAAGGCGGGCAGGTACATGAAGGCGGCCGAGTTGACGACCGTCGCAGGTGCCTTGGCCACCGCGACGAGCGGGCGTTCCCGGACCCGCCGCGTGTTGGGCGGAGCGCTTCTCCTCGTCGGTTCGGCCCTGACCCGCTTCGGGATCTTCGAGGCGGGAATCGCGTCGAGCGAGGATCCGAAGTACACGGTGATCCCGCAGCAGGCCCGCCGGAAGGGATCGTCGTCGTGAAGCAGCGGCTCTGGACGGTGATGCAGGCCGACCACGACCGGGTGTGGGACCTGCTGAACCGGCTTACCGGCGGGGCGGGCGAGCCTGACGGCTCCCCTTCCGAACACCGCAAGGTGGCCCGCCAGCTCGTCGCCCTGGAATCGATGCACGAGACGGCCGAGCAGATGGTGATATGGCCGGCGGTACGGAGGCTCTGCCCCGGGGGCGACGACCTGATCCTCGAGGCGGTGGCCCAGGAGCGGGAGGCCAAGCGGGCCCTCAACGAGTTGGACCGGATCAAGGCCGGCAACACCGAGTTCGACGAATGCGTAGACACCGTCGCCAGCCACGCGCGGTCGCACATCACCTACGAGCAGAACCAGATCTGGCCCCTCCTGGAAGACAGCATCGACGAGGCCGAAGCGGAGAAGTTGACCCGGGCCTATCTCTCGGCCCGACGGTCGGCCCCCACCCGCCCGCATCCGCACACTCCGGCGTCGCCGCCCCTGCTGGCGACAATGGGCCGGGTGGTCGCCGGGCTGGACCGGGCGAGGGATGCGTTGACGGGGAGGAAGGTCGCCGCGATCCGAGATCCGTGAGCCTTACGCCCCTCTGAGGCTGGCGGCGGCCGCGGCCGCCTCGAGGCGCGGCTTCACCTGAACGGCATAGCGCCAAGCGCCGAGCACCGGCAGGGCGGCAATGCGGACCATCCAGGACACCCGGCTCTCGCCGATGTCGTCCCACACCTGCGTCGGCCGGCGGGCGGCGTCGATCAGGGCCACGCTGGGGATGATCGCCTCCACCGGGAGCCGGAGGAGACCCGATGGCTGGGCGATCGCATACGCCGGGGAGCGGTTGGTCGGCCCCGG
>DATGAX010000617.1:0-3489 GCA_035312965.1 Acidimicrobiales bacterium | reverse complement strand
GACGCCGAACCCAACGCCGACATGTGGGCCACCGCCGGCGAGTCGCGCGAGGAGATCGTCGGCCTGTACCACCGGGTGTGGACGCACTCGGACGCCACGATCGCGTCACTGGACCTGGACGCCGTGGGCCACGTGCCCTGGTGGCCGGAGAACCGGCGAGAGGTGACTCTGCACAGGATCCTGGTGCACATGATCGCCGAGACCAACAGGCACTCCGGGCACGCCGACATCGTCCGGGAGTTGATCGACGGCGCCGTTGGGCTGCGTGACGGCAACCCCAACATGGCGCCCGGTGACCAGGCGTGGTGGGAGAGCTACCGCAACCAGCTAGAGCAGGTGGCTAGGAAGGCCGGCGGGCACTGACCGCATACCCCGGCCGCGCCTGAAGACATCGCCTGCGGACATCGCCTGCAGACATCGCCTACGGCAGCCGTCGTCACCGCCCACGGGTTGAGAAGTCGGGGAGTACCGTCAGTCCCGAGCAGAGGTGAAGTAGTTCGAACCTATCGGACGGAGGAGCGGACATGGCCGGCCTCGCCATCATCACAGAAGCCTGCATCGACGTGAAGGATCGAGCCTGCGTCGACGTCTGCCCGGTGCAGTGCATCTACGAGTTCGACCCGGCGAAGAACTTGCTGTTCTCCGAAGCCGAGGCGGGCAGCGGCGTCACCGAGAACACCCATGCTCCAAGTCCTGATGCGATAGCGGTCTTCGGCGACAGCATCCTCTACGTCAACCTGGATGAATGCACGTCCTGCACCGCCTGCTACCAGCCCGACGTGTGTCCCGTAGGTGCGATCTACTCCGAAGAACACGTGCCCGACGGCTCCCCCACGAGCGCCAAGTACAACGCCGAGGACCAGAACAAGGGCCACGACCACACCTTCTTCATCCAGCTAAGCAGAGACGTCTTCGCCGATTAGAAGGGGACGGCGCGAGCCGGGCAGCTCGACATCTCAGCTGAGGGCCCGAAGGCGCAGACCTCTGACCACCTGGAAGTGGCGGGTGTTGCGAGTGGCGACACCGAGGCGGTGCTCGAGGGCAGTGGCGGCGATCAGGGCGTCGGGCATGGGGATGCCGGTCTCGCTCTTGACGCGGCCCGCCTGCTCGGCGATGGCTCGGTCGACGGGAATCTCGCGGAACGGAGACAGGAGGCGAGACACCACATCGGTTGCCGAGCTCCCGGCGAAGAGCTCGGCTCGAGTGATTACCGAGTAATGGAGCCGGTGCCGCCCGGGCGCAAGGTGTGCGGCGCCGCGCAGGTGATCAACGAAGACATCGGTGTCCACGAGAACGTCAGCCACGATCCCACTCGCGCCGGTCGGGCGCCATGGCATCGGGATCGGCCCCGAACGTCGCCGTGAGGGCGGAGGACGCATTGCCCTCCGTGCTGAGGTACAAGTCCAGCGCTCGACGTATGACCTCGGCCATGGTGACTCCATCGGCCCGGGCGACCTCGTCGATCCGCTCTCGCTGTTCCTCTGTCAGGTAGACCTGGGTCCGTGTCGGCGACATACAGCACGACTATACAGCACCGACGTAGCCGTCAGTGACGACGGACGGCGTGCAGGACCGCGTCGTGGATCGTGACCAGCTGCCCATCCGGGTCCGGGACCTGGCGCTCCGGGGCGGAGGCGATGGCGACGTGCCAGTCAGCTGGCTCGAGCGACGCTGCGATCTCCTCCGCGGTAAAGAACATGTCGGGGTTGTGGGGTCGTCTCACGGAGGTGTTCATGTCCGATGGGTGGTGGCCCACGATGAGCAGGCTTCCGCCCGGGCGGACCGCGGCGGCCAGGTGGTGGTTCAGCGGGACGAGATAGAGACGGGGCAGCTGCATGAACTGGGAAGAGACCAGGTCGAACTGTCCGGGTGACGGCTGCCAGGACAGGACGTCTGCCTGCTGCCAGGTGATGCGATCGGCCACCCCCGCTCCCGCGTCGGCGGCGTGGCCAGCCGCTCGGGCCAGGCCCACACTGGACACGTCGATGGCGGTGACGTCCCAGCCTCGAGCGGCAAGCCAGATGGCGTCGGCGCCTTCGCCGCTGCCGACGTCCAGCGCCGTCCCCGGGGTTAGGTCACCGACGCGCTCGACGAGGCGGCGGTTGGGCTCCCCGCTCCAGATCCGGTCGGCACCTCGGTAGCGCTCGTCCCAGTACTCCTGGGTGAAGAGGGTGCTCATGTCGGGGGTGTGGTGGTCGGTCACGATGTCCCGACGCCAGGATGCGGCCCCGCGACGCCGGCCGCAATTCGCGCCACCCAGGCGGCAACATCGTGGCTTCAGGCTCTTTAGGTGAAGCCGGCCAGGACCTCGAGCGGGCTGGCCTCCTCGTAGGGCCGGCGCCCGATGTCGGCCAAGGCCGCATCGATGTCGAGGCGGGGGACGGGCTGGGGCTCTCGGCAGTAGACGAATGCGGTGGCGCAGTAGTCGTCCACCCGCTCGGTGATGCCCCAGGCCAGCAGGGCGGGGTTGGGGTTGCGGGCCCAACCGGCCCCGGCCACGGGGTTGGTGAGCGCGTAGGCCTCCATCTCGGCCTCCTGGCCGGGGCGGAAGAACATGGCTCCGATCTGCTGGATGGTGACCCGCAGCTCGGAGGCGAACATCACCGGGTCGGGGACATGCCAGCGGTAGAAGCCGGCGAAGTCCACCTTGCCGGCCCCCGGGCCCACCACCAGAGGGGCGCCGGCGTAGAGGGCGGCGTGGGGGCCCAGGCCCCATGCGCTGCCCACGTAGTCCTCCAGGCCGGTGCCGCAGATGGTGGGCAGGTCGCGGTCGCCGTCGCGGTAGATCTTGACCTCGCCCTCGCCGTACCAGGTGGCGGGGTCGATGACCCGCACACCTACGGCGCAGCCCAGGAAGCGGCCCGGGCCCCGCAACCCGTCGGCGATCACGAAGTCCCGCCTCTGCTCGGTGGGGTTCTCCCGCCGGAAGGTGGCGTGGAGATAGCCGGCGCCCACCTCCAGCTCCCGCTCCAGGGTGTAGTCGACCTGGTAGTAGAGGTTGACGGGCCGGGCGGAGGAGTTCACCACGTCGACGCGGGCGTGGCCGGCGAAGGGCATGGGCGCATAGGAGTTGAATCCTCTGCCCTCCTGGGCCGAGGCCAGGGCGGAGTGATAGGGGACAGGGCGCCCGTGGGCGAGGCCGAAAAAGTCGAGGCAGGGGACGGAGACGCTGGGTTCCCCGGCGTCCTGGTAGAAGACCTCCAGGTACAGCGCCCGCATGACCTCGGGCGGCGCCGGCGGGAAGGTCATCCACAGGTGGCGGATGGTGCCGGGACCGTCGATGTCGGCCAGCGTGACCCGCTCGCCCGCGCCCAGCACCCGGCTCGGCGATCCCTTGCGCCCGCCGTGGGCCTTGCCTCCCGCGCCCCGCTGGCCGGTGGGGTTCTCGAAGGTGGCCGCCCGGCAGTCGAGCGCCGGGTCGATGAACGCGGGGTTCAGGATGCTGCCCACCGCACCTCCAGTGCCGGCTCGGTGCGCGCTTGCGCGCGT
>DATGAX010000616.1:0-10982 GCA_035312965.1 Acidimicrobiales bacterium | reverse complement strand
CCCAGCGGGTAGCCGGCGACCCACACCGGTGTGCCCGGCTTCGGGTCGGCGGGGGCCAGCGCGGCGTACGAGTCCTCCGGGGGCAGGGCATCGAGGAGGGCCAGGTCCTCCTGGTCGTCGTGCTGGGAGACCTGCGACGTGAAGTCCTGGCCGTCCCAGGTGGCCAGGTCGAGCTGGTCGGCACCGGCCGCCACATGGCGGTTGGTCACCATCTCCCCATTGGCTGCGAACGCGGTGCCCGTCTCCAGGCATCCCTCGTTGCGGACCCGGAAGACGAACTGGCGGGCGCTCTGCATTATCGAGGCGCTGGCGTTGGACGTAGGGTGGACGGCCGCCACGACGGGAGCGGCCGTGATGTCGACGGACACCACCTTGGCGCCGCGGGGCGGGGGCGAGGCGCACGCCGCCATGGCTACTGCGGCGGCGGCGGTCGGGACGCCCCACGCCAGGAGCCGTCGGGGGCGGCTCACGCCGCGCTCTGGATGGCGGCCTGGAGGGCGTTGTTGCCCTGCTGGGCGTACGCACAGGTCTGGGCCACGGCACCGGCCTCGGTCTCCAGGGTCGGCAGGGCCGAGGCGTTGCCGGAGGTCACGGCCGAGTTGACATCGACGTTGAGCTGGTTGGTGGCGGCGATGCAGTCCGTGAGGTTGTTGGCCACCTGGCCGGCGGCGGCGAGGAGGTCCTTGAAGACGGTGGTCTGGTCCAGCGCCTTCTCCTTCTGGTTGGCCACGCTGGCCAGCTGGCTCTGCATGTTGGAGACGTAGCCGTCCAGGCTCTTGATCTCGCCGTTGAGCTTCGTGATGTTGCCGTTGGCCGTTGCCAGCTGGTGGGCGGCGTTGGTGCTGATCTGGGCCTGGGCCAGGTCGAGCCGGCGCCACTTGGCCGCCGCGTCGTTGTTGTGCACGGCGATCAGCGAGAGGACCAGCGCGGTCACGGCGAGGACCGACGCCATCACGACACGCTCCCAGAGGTGTCTGCGCCCGCCCCGATCAGAAGCGACCGGGGTGGCCGGCACGGACGGGCCCGCGACGGGGCGGGCCCAACCGGTTGCCGGCGGCGGATCCCACGAGGCGTGCGCCTGGGCCACCGGGGCCTCGTGCACCGGCGCCGCCGCTCCGGGCCGTTCGGACACTGGCGCGTCCGAGGCCGGCGCGGCCCGCGGTTCGATCGGCTCCGCCGGCGGCGAGCTCTCCCGGAAGGCGGTCAGGAACTGGAAGACGTCGCTGCTGCTGGCCGCCGTGACGGCCGCCGTCTCGGCCTGGGCCTCTTCGTCGCTGCGCTCGACACCGCCGGCCGATCCGTCGAGGAGCGCATCGATGCGGCCCAGCAGCATGGCCAGCCGCCCCCGCACCCCGGCGTCGGGGTGGTCGGAGCAACCGTGGATGGCGTCCCTCGCCTCGGCGAGGACACGCCGGTGCGAAGCGTCGAGGTCCAACTGGCCGGATCGGTGCTCCTCGAAGATCCGGTCGACCTCCGCTCCGACCGAATGGAGGAAGGCGCGCCCGGCATCGCCGGCTTGAACGCCCGTCGCGTCAAGTGTGGTCACATCCGAGCATCGGCCGTCGGGGAAGGGTCCTTGACCAGGATTTGGGCCCCGGGCGGGCTCTGCCCGGCCACTAGCCTGCGTTCCTATGCCCCCCGACATGGATGACATCGTCCGGCTGAGCAAACAGAGAGGTTTCGTCTTCCCGTCGGCCGAGATCTACGGGGGTTTCCGGTCCACCTACGACTACGGCCCGCTCGGCGTGTTGATGCTCCGCAACGTCAAGAACGAGTGGTGGCGTGCCATGGTCCAGCTGCGCCACGACGTGGTCGGCCTGGACGCCGCCATCCTGTCCGGCCCCCGCATATGGGAAGCATCCGGACATCTGGCCAATTTCACCGATCCTCTGGTCGACTGCCGCAGCTGCAAGGAGCGTTGGCGCGAGGACCACCTCGAGCCGGACGAGAAGGACGGCCAGGTGCACTGCCCCAACTGCGGGAGCACCGACCTCACCCCGGCCCGGGCCTTCAACCTCATGTTCAAGACCCACGCCGGGCCGGTGGAGGACGAGGGCAGTGTGGCGTACCTGCGGCCCGAGACGGCCCAGGGCCACTTCGTCAACTTCCTCAACGTCCTGCAGACCTCCCGCAAGCGACCGCCGTTCGGCATCGCCCAGGTCGGCAAGTCCTTCCGCAACGAGATCACGCCGGGGAACTTCGTGTTCCGCACCCGCGAGTTCGAGCAGATGGAGCTCGAGTACTTCGTGCCGCCGGCCGACGCGCCCAAGTGGTTCGACTACTGGAAGCACGAGCGGCTGGAGTGGTACGTCGACCTCGGCATACCCCGCGACATGCTGCGCCTGCGCGACCACGACCGGGAGGAGCTGTCCCACTACTCGGCCGGCACGTCCGACGTGGAGTTCCGGTTCCCATGGGGATGGGGCGAGCTGGAGGGCATCGCCAACCGGACCGACTACGACCTCAAGGCCCACACCGAGGCGAGCGGCGTGCGGCTCGAGTACTACGACCAGGCGACCAACGAGCGGTACGTGCCGTACGTGATCGAGCCGGCGGCCGGCGCCACCCGGACCATGATGGCGTTTCTGATCGCCGCTTTTGCCGAGGACGAGATCGGCGGCGAGAAGCGCACGGTGCTGCGCCTCCATCCCCGCATCGCGCCGTACCAGCTGGCGGTGCTGCCCCTCTCGAAGAAGGACACGCTGGTACCGGTGGCCGAGGAGGTGCTGCGCATCCTGCAGCCGATCGCCATGTGCGACTACGACGAGACACAGTCGATCGGGCGCCGCTACCGCCGCCAGGACGAGATCGGCACCCCCCTTGCGGTGACCGTCGATTTCGACACACTGGAGGACCGCGCCGTCACCATCCGGGACCGGGACACCACGACCCAGGTGCGGGTGCCGATCGACGGTTTGGCCGAAGAAGTCCGTTCCCGCCTGGGATTCTGACCCGCGCCGCCGGTTTAGACTCGGGGCATGCCCCTCGTCTACGCGTTCGACCACAAGCACCGCCGGCCTCCCATGCAGATGAAGGATCTGCTCGGGGGCAAGGGCGCCAACCTGGCCGAGATGACGTCGGTGCTGGGGCTGCCGGTACCCCCGGGCTTCACCATCACGACCGACGCCTGCCGCGCCTACATGGTGGCCGGTTGGCCGGAGGGTCTCGATGGCGAGGTGGCCAGGCAGGTGCACCGGCTGGAGAAGTCCATGGGAAAAAGGTTGGGCGACGCGGCCGACCCCCTGCTCGTGAGCGTTCGGTCGGGCGCCAAGTTCTCCATGCCGGGGATGATGGACACGGTCCTGAACCTGGGCCTCAACGATGCTTCGGTCAAGGGGCTGGCCGAGCAGACGAGCGACGAGCGGTTCGCCTACGACTCCTACCGCCGCTTCATCTCCATGTACGGCCGCATCGTGCTGGGGCTCGATGGGGCCCTGTTCGAGGAGCCGTTCGAGCGGGCCAAGGAGAAGGCCGGCGTGGCGAGCGACGCCGATTTGCCGGCCGGCGCCCTCAAGGGGCTGTGCGACGAGTACAAGCAGGTGGTCGAGAGCGGGACGGGGCGCCCGTTCCCCCAGGAGCCGGCCGATCAGCTGCGGGGGGCCATCGAGGCCGTCTTCCGGTCCTGGAACGGGGCCCGGGCCGTCGCCTACCGCGTCCGCGAGCGCATCCCGCACGACCTGGGGACGGCGGTCAACGTGCAGACGATGGTGTTCGGCAATCGCGACGACCAGTCCGGAACGGGCGTCGGCTTCACCCGCGACCCGGCGACGGGCGCACCGGGGAGCTACGGAGACTTCCTCGTCAACGCCCAGGGCGAGGACGTGGTGGCGGGCATCCGCAACACCCTCCCGCTGGCTGATCTGCAGAAGATCTTCCCCAAGATCCACAAGGAGCTGCTCGGGATCTTCGCCCGGCTCGAGGCTCACTACCGCGACATGTGCGACACGGAGTTCACCATCGAGCAGGGCAAGCTCTGGATGCTGCAGACCCGGGTGGGCAAGCGCACCGGTGTGGCCGCCTTCCAGATGGCCGTGGACATGACGAAGCAGTCCCGGTGGAAGATCTCCCAGGAGGAGGCGATCCTCCGGGTCACCGCCGACCACCTCGACCAGCTCCTCCACCCGCAGTTCGCCGAATGGCCGGAGCGCCCGCTCGGCAAGGGTCTCGGCGCCTCGCCGGGCGCAGCCGTGGGGAAAGTGGTGTTCACCGCCGACGACGCCGAGGCGGCTGCCGCCCGGGGCGAGCCGGTGATCCTCGTGCGCAACGAGACCTCACCGGAGGACGTGCACGGGATGATCGCGGCGCAGGGCATCCTGACCACCCGTGGCGGGCTCGTGAGCCACGCCGCCGTGGTCGCCCGGGGCTGGGGCAAGCCCGCCGTGGTGGGCGCGGAGTCGGTGCGCATCTCGGGCCGCTCGTTCACCGTCGGCGGCCAGACGGTCAAGGAGGGCGACCACATATCCATCGACGGCAAGACGGGCGAGATCGCCGCGGGTGAGTGGCCGGTGCGCACCTCCGAGCTCACCGGGCCGGCCAAGACCCTGATGGGCTGGGTCGACCGGGTCCGCAAGGGCAAGCTGGCGGTACGGGCCAACGCCGACAACGGGCCGGATGCGGCCCAGGCCCGCGCCTTCGGTGCCGAGGGCATCGGGCTGTGCCGGACCGAGCACATGTTCCTCGGTGAGGACCGGCTTCCCGTCGTCCGCCGCATGATCCTCGCCTCGACCGAGGCCGAGGAGGCGGCCGCCCTCGAGGAGCTGCGGGAGGTGCAGAAGGAGGACTTCATCGCCATCCTCGAGGCCATGGACGGGCTGCCCGTCACGGTCCGGCTGCTGGATCCCCCGCTCCACGAATTCCTTCCCTCCATCTCCGAGCTCGAGATCAAGGAGGCGACCACGGGCCTGAGCGACGAGGAGCAGAAGCTCCTGGCCGCGGCCCGCACCTGGCAGGAGTTCAACCCGATGCTCGGCACCCGCGGCGTCCGCCTCGGAGTGATCAAGCCGGGGCTGTACGGCATGCAGGTACGGGCCCTGCTCCAGGCCGCGGCGGCCCGGGTCCAGGCCGGGGGCAAGCCCCGCGTCGAGGTGATGATCCCGTTGACCGTCACGCGACAGGAGCTGGGCCTGGCCCGCTCGTGGGTCGAGCAGGCCATCGCCGAGGAGACCAAGGGGCTGCGCAAGAAGCCCGAAGTGCTCATCGGCACCATGATCGAGACCCCCCGGGCCGCGGTGCGCGCCGACGAGCTGGCCGAGGAGGCCGACTTCTTCAGCTTCGGCACCAACGATCTGACCCAGATGACCTTCGGCTTCTCCCGCGACGACGTGGAGGGCCGCATGATGTCCACCTACCTCGAGGAAGGCCTGCTCAAGCGCAACCCGTTCGAGACCATCGACCAGTCCGGCGTCGGTCAGCTGGTCGACGACGCCGTGGCGAGGGGCCGGGCCACCCGGCCCGATCTCAAGCTGGGCGTGTGCGGCGAGCACGGCGGGGACCCGGAGTCGATCGACTTCTTCTACCGCGTCGGGCTCGACTACGTGTCGTGCTCCCCCTTCCGCGTGCCCATCGCCCGGCTGGCCGCGGCGCAGGCGGTGATCAGCAACGCCTGACGTCGCATTCCCGTCGTAGGCTCCTACCGGGATGGGCATCGTCGAGGAGGACATCGCCAGAGTGCGGGCGGCCACCGACTTCGTGGCCATCGTCGGCGAGCATCTGGCGCTGCGCAAGGTGGGCACCCGCCACGTCGGGTTGTGCCCCTTCCATACGGAGAAGAGCCCTTCCTTCTCCGTCAACGCCGAGCTCGGCATGTACTACTGCTTCGGCTGCGGGGCCAAGGGCGACGCCATCACCTTCCTCCGCGAGATCGAGCATCTCGACTTCGTGGAGGCGGTGGAGCGGCTGGCCGCCCGAGCCGGGATCGCCCTCCGCTACGACGACGACGCCGGCGGCCGTGACCGCCAGCGGCGCACCCGCATCCACGAGACGCTGGAAGCCGCCACCGACTGGTACCACGAGCGCCTCCTGTCCGCCCCCGACGCCGGGGCGGCCCGGGCCTACCTGAGGCGGGAGCGGGGCTACGACCGGGAAGTGGTGGAGCGCTACCGCCTGGGCTGGGCCCCGGAGGGCTGGAACCATCTCGTGCGCGGCCTGGGCGTGCCCGCCTCCGCCCTCGTCGACGCCGGGCTGGCCACCGTGGACGAGCAGGGGCGCCACACCGACTTCTTCCGGGCCCGCATCCTGTTCCCGATCCTCGAGCCGGGCGGCCGCGTGGTCGGGGCCGGCGGCCGCCTCCTGCCCGGCGGACGGGGGCCCAAGTACAAGAACACCTCCAACACCGCGGTGTACGACAAGAGCCGGACCCTGTACGGCCTCAACTGGGCCAAGAAGGCCGTCGTCGATCGGGGCCGGGTCGTCGTCTGCGAGGGCTACACCGACGTCATCGGGCTGCAGATGGCCGGGGTCGACGAGGCCGTGGCCACCTGCGGCACGGCGCTGGCCGACGGCCACATCAAGCTGCTCACCAACTTCGCCCGGCGCATCGTGCTCGCCTACGACGGCGACAGCGCGGGCCAGAACGCGGCCGACAAGTTCTACGAGTGGGAGAAGCGCTACGAGGTCGAGATCCGGGTCCTGGCCCTGCCCGCCGGCGCCGACCCGGCCGATCTGGCCCGGGAGGACCCGGCCGCCCTGGCCGCCGCGGTGGAGGGGGCCCAGCCTTACCTCGGCTTCCGGCTGGACCGCCTGTTCACCCGGAGCGATCTGTCCACCCCGGAGGGGCGGGCCCGGGCGGCCGGCACCGCCCTGGCGATGATCGGGGAGCACCCCGACGAGCTGGTGCGGGACCAGTACCTGATGCAGGTCGCCGACCGCTGCCGGGTCGATGCCGACCGGCTGCGCAGCATGGCCAGCGCCGGGCCGGCCGGCGCCCGCCGCCCGGCGACCGTGGTGGCCGCCCGGCCCACCGGCGACGATGGTTCCGAGGCTCTGAGCGGCCCGGAGCGGGAGGCGCTGCGGCTGGCCGTGCACCGCCGGGAGGATGTGATCGCCCGCCTGGACCGGCCGCTGTTCGCCCACGCCCTCGCCGGCAACTGCTTCGTCCTCCTGCGCCAGGCGGGCGATCTGCACGAGGCCATCGCCCGGGCCGACCCGCAGCTGTCCGACCTGCTGCAGCGGCTGGCCGTCGAGGAGACCGAAGCCGATCCCGACGACGTGACCATCCGGCTCGTGGAGCGCGCCGTGCACAAGGAGCTGCGCGACCTCCAGTCGGAGATGCGCCAGGCATCACCCGCCGATCAGGCCGCGTACGCTCCGACCATCGCGTGGTTGAAGCTGGGACTCGAACAGATGCGGGAGGACGACGTCACCAAGCACGGTGCCGCCCTCGACGCCGAGCAGCAACTGGTGGCGTGGCTGGCCGAGCGCCACGCCGTGGTGCACGGAGTCGGCGTGGAGGCCGTCGGGTGACCGAGCTCACCGGCGACTTCGTAGCCATGATCCTCATCGGCAAGGAGAGGGGCTTCCTCACCCCCGACGACCTCCTGTCGGTCATGGGATCGGTGGAGCTGACCCCCGAGATCATCGCCACCGCGGTCGCCCGCGTCCGGGCCGCCGGCATCGAGTGGCGGGACGACACCGAGCGCGAGCCGCCCGATCTGGACGACCTGGAGGACGACGCGCCCAAGCCGGCCCGGGCGGTGCGCCCGCGGGTGCGGGCGGCCGCCCCCGAAGTGCGGCGCGACGGTGACGGCGGGGGCTCGAGCTACGACCCGGTCCGCATGTACCTCAAGGAGATCGGCAAGGTGCCGCTCCTCACGGCGGCCGAGGAAGTGGTCCTGGCCCGCTGCGTGGAAGCGGGCATCGAGGCGACCAACCGGCTCGGTCACCTGGAGGAGAAGGAGTGGGCGCTCATCGCCGACCGGGCCCGGGTCACCGAGGACGAGAGGCTGCGCCGGGAGGGCATCGCGGCCAAGCGGATACTGATCGAGGCCAACCTGCGGCTGGTCGTCTCGATCGCCAAGCGGTACCGCAACCGGGGCATGGCCTTCCTCGACCTGATCCAGGAGGGCAACCTCGGCCTCATGCGGGCGGTGGACAAGTTCGACCACACCAAGGGCTTCAAGTTCTCCACCTACGCCACGTGGTGGATCCGCCAGGCCATCACCCGGGCCATCGCCGACCAGGCCCGCACCATCCTCATCCCCGTGCACATGGTCGACACGATCAACAAGGTGATGCGCACGCAACGCCAGCTCCTGCAGGATCTGGGCCGGGAGCCGAGCGTGGACGAAGTGGCCTTCCGGGTCGAGATGACACCGGAGCGGGTCCGCGAGATCCTGCGGGTGAGCCAGGAGACCGTGTCGCTGGAGCAGCCCATGGGCGAGGACGACTTCAGCCTGTCCGACCTTCTCGAGGACCCCGCCGCGGTGGCCCCCTCGGAGGCGGCGGCCCGGGCCATGCTCAACCAGGCGGTGAGTGAGGCCCTCGGGGAGCTGTCCGAGCGGGAGCGCAAAGTGGTGCGGCTGCGCTTCGGGCTGGAGGACGGCGAGATGCGCACCCTCGAAGAGGTGGGCCGGGAGTTCGGCGTGACCCGTGAGCGGATCCGTCAGATCGAGTCCAAGACCCTCGCCAAGCTGCGCCACCCGATGCACTCGGGCCACCTGCGCGACTACCTCGACTCCGAATAGGTAGTCGGCCCCTCCAGGACTGCACCTTGTGCTCCGGGGGAGGGACTCGAACCCCCAACCTAGTGGTTAACAGCCACCCGCTCTGCCGGTTGAGCTACCCCGGAATAAGGATCAACGCACGATAGCAGAGCCTCTCCGAGGCCCCTTTTAGGCCTGAGAGCTGAGCACGAGCTCCTCCGGCGGGCCGGCCGGCCCGAAGCGGACACCCTGAGCCAGGTGGCACCCGAGCCGCCGCAGGGTGTGCTCCTGGTCCGCGGTGTCGACGCCGTCGGCGAGCGAGGTGAGCGACAGGGCCTGGGCCAGCTTGATCACGGCGTCGACGATGGTCTCGTCCTCGGCGTTGCGCCCGAGCCCCCTGATGAAGCTGGCGTCGACCTTCAAGAAGTCGATGGGCAGGCGGCGCAGATACGTCAGCGACGAGTACCCGGTGCCGAAACCGGCGATGCCGACCTGGCACCCCATGCCCTGTAGCTCGGCCATCGTCGCCCGGGTGGTCTCGCCCCCTTCCGTGAGCGCCGCCTCCCCGATCTCCAGCGAGATGGAGGTCGCCTTGACCCGGGCGTCGGCGAGCACTGACCGGACGGTGTTGGGGAAGCCGACCGACAGCAACTGCCGGGGCGAGACATCCACCGTGACCCTGAGGCGCGGGTCGCGGAACCGCTCCTGCCAGACGGCCAGCTCGTGGCACGCCCGGCGGAGGAGCCACGTGCCCATGGGGACGATCAGCCCGGTCTCCTCGGCCACCTCCATGAAGTCGGAGGGCCCGACCAGCGCCCCCGACGAGGTGCGGTAGTGCAGCAGGGCCTCGGCGCCCACCCGGCGCCCGCCGGCCAGCTCGACCACCGGCTGGTAAAGGGCGACGAGGCGCTGCTGGTCGAGCGCCTCCCTCAGCTGACGCTCCAGGGACATGCGGCTGACCGCCTGCATGCGCAGGTGGTCGCCGAACAGTTCGTATCGGGCTCGCCCCAGATCCTTGGCCCGGTAGAGGGCGGTGTCGGCGTCGCGGAGCAGGCTGGCCGGGCTGTCACCGGGGCGGGCCACGGTGATCCCGATGCTCGTGGTGAGCGAGACGGTGACCGCCGGAGAGACCGTGATCGGCAGAGACAGTGCGTCCTGTATGCGCTGCGCGATGGCCCGGACCTCGTCCGTCTCGGCCAGGTCCTCGACCAGCACCACGAACTCGTCGCCGCCCAGCCGGCCCAGCGTGTCCGACGCCCGGGTCAGCTCCTGGAGCCGGCGGGCCGTCTCCATCAGCACCGTGTCGCCGGTGCCGTGGCCGAACGAGTCGTTGATGACCTTGAACCGGTCCAGGTCGAGGAAGAGGACCGCCAGGTGCCGCCGCATCCGCTCCGCCCGGGCGATGGCCTGCTCGAGGTGATCGAGGAAGAGGCGGCGGTTGGGGAGCCCGGTCAGAGGGTCGTGGAGAGCCTGGTGGACGAGGCGCTCCTCGGCGGCGCGCTGCTCGGTGACGTCGACCACTTGGGCGATGAAGTAGTCGGGAGCGCCCGATTCGTCCCGGATCAGGGCGGCGCGCACCCGGACCCAGAGCCAGGTACCGGAGCTGTGCTGCAGGCGGACCTCGTCCTGGGCCACGTCGGTGTGGGACGTGACGAACCGGCGGTGGGCGTCGTAGCCCACGTGGCGGTCGTCGGGATGGGTGATGTCGTTGACGTTGACGCCCGCCAGTGCGGCCGGGTCGGTGCCGAGCATCATGGCCAGAGCTTCGTTGCTGAGCAGTATCCGGCCCGGCTCGCGACCTTTCTGATCGACCAGTGCCATGCCTATCGGGGCGTGGTCGAAGGCCAACCGGAACTGCTCCGAAGCCCGAGCGAGGTCGGTCGCCGCCTGCCGCCGCTCGGTGACGTCACTCAGGTTGAGGACCATGCCGTGCAGCCGCGGGTCGTCCAGGCGGTTGGTCATGGTCATCTCCATCCACCGCCACGAGCCGTCGGCATGGCGGAAGCGGACCTCCAGGGTCTGGGGGTCGGCCGGCGAGCGCACGGCGGCCGACCAGCTGGCGGCCACCGCGTCCAGGTCGTCCCCGTACATCAGGTCGAAAGGCGCCCGGCCTTCGACCTCCTCCGGTCGGCGGCCGAGCCGCCGTTCGATGGACGGCGTCACGTAAGTAGTGCGGCCGTGGCGGTCGACTACCGCGGTCACGTCGTGCGAATACTCGATCAGGCTGCGGAAGTAGGCCTCGCGGCCGGCGACGTTCTCGAAGGCGGCGCCGGCCAGGGTGGCGACGAAGTCGAGCACCCGCTCGTCGTCGTCGCCGAACGCCCCGTCGCTCCCTCCCTGGGT
>DATGAX010000615.1:0-2902 GCA_035312965.1 Acidimicrobiales bacterium | reverse complement strand
GGTCACCGCCGACCGGGCGAACATGACATTGGCCAGGACGGCGCCCGAGATGCACC
Source organism: Acidimicrobiales bacterium (assembly GCA_035312965.1). Taxonomy (GTDB): domain Bacteria; phylum Actinomycetota; class Acidimicrobiia; order Acidimicrobiales; family Palsa-688; genus JAKCDU01. The sequence continues at coordinate 2,846 of DATGAX010000615.1, read as the reverse complement.
CGGTCACCTGGGCCGGCAGGTAGGCGACGGCGTCGCGCCAGCTGATGCCCCCGAACGCGGCGTCGACGAACGACACGACAGGGTTGAGGTGCGCGCCCGAGACGGGGCCGACCATCAGGATCAGTGCGAACAGTCCGGCCGCCGTGGCTGCCGCGTTCTCGAGGAGCTCGAGGCCGACGTCGTGCGGCGACAACTGCGCCGCCGCGATGCCCGAGCCGATGACCACCGCGGCCAGGAGGGCGCTGCCCAGGTATTCGGCGAACAGGCGCCGGGCCAGGGCCGGGGTCAACTGGTCAACAGCAGCGGCCGCCGCTGGCGACGCAGCCCGATCCGGAGGCGGCCGGCGCATCGGCCAGCACGGTGTAGACCTCCCATGGGGCACCGTCGGGATCGTCCACCCAGGCCTTGTCCTGGACGGCGTAACAACAGGTCGTACCCTCCTCGACGGCGGGGGCCAGACCCTGCCCGGACAGGCGGGCGGTGGCGGCCCGGACCTCTTCCTGCGTCTCGACCTCGATGCCCAGATGGTTGAGGGCGCCCACCTTGCCCCGGCCCCGATCGTCCGGATTCTCCATCAGCACCAGCTTGAGCGGCGGGTCGGCGATGGCGAAGTTAGCATACCCGGGCCGCCGCTTGGCCGGCTCGGCGCCGAACAGCTTCGAATAGAACTCGACCGCGGAGTCGATATCGCTCACGTTGAGAGCCAGCTGCACCCGGGACATCCCGACCTCCTGTTATCATCGACAGACGTCGATGCGTTGATATTCGTCGATACAATGACAGTTGTCAATGGGAGGTTCGGGAAAAGTTGGCCACCGTCCGGGTCGCGGGAGCGAGAGGGGTCGAGGACCAGCAGCCGGCGGAGTGCTGCCCGTCGCTGCTGGGCGCACCCCTCGCGCCGGATGACGCCTACGAGTTGGCCCGCGGCTTTCACGCCCTCAGCGACCCTGTCCGGCTGAGGGTCCTGTCCCTGCTGGCGGACGCGGCGGACGGCGAGATTTGCGTGTGCGACCTCGTGGGCCCTCTGGGCCGGACGCAGGGGACCATTTCACACCACCTCAAGATCCTCGGCGAGGCCGGCCTGGTGCACGGTGACCGAAGGGGGAAGTGGGTGTGGTATTCCGTGGACCGGGAGCGCCTGCTCCGGCTGCGATCCGCACTCGACACCTGAGCCCGGTGTGCGGATCGGCCTTCCGGGTAGAACAGAGTGGCGGCACGTAGTCACAACACTCGAAGCCGCACACGTGAGCCCAGCCTCCCAGCGGCTGGGCTCACCCGCGAGCCAGGGAGCCGGGTGGTCCGTGCCGGTGATGGTCGGGACGTCGGGGTGGCATTACGCCGACTGGCGGGGGTCGGTGTACCCGCCGGGGCTGCCGGCTGGTAAGTGGCTGGCGCACCTGGCGGCCGAATTTCCCACCGTCGAGCTCAACAACACCTTCTACCGCCTGCCCGGACGGGACCGCTTCGAGGCATGGGCCGGGCAGGTCCCGGACGGTTTCGTGTTCGCGGTCAAGGCCAGCCGGTACCTCACCCACGTGCGCCGGCTCCGCGAGCCGGAGGAGGCCGTCACCCGCCTCCTGCGCAGCGCCGAGGGGCTGGGCGACCGCTGCGGTCCGTACCTCGTCCAGCTGCCCCCCAACCTGCCGGCCGACGCCGAAGCGCTGGATCGAACCTTGGCTGCGTTCGGAGCCGGGCGCCGGGTGGTGGTCGAGGTGCGCCACCCCTCGTGGCAGGCGGATGGGGTGCGGCGGGTTCTGGAACGCAGAGGCGCCGCCTGCTGTTGGTCGGACCGGCGCGGCCGGCTGCCTCCCCGCTGGAAGACGACCGGTTGGGGCTACGTGAGGCTCCATGAAGGCCAGGCGTCGCCCCCTCCCTGCTACGGCCGGGCCGCCCTGGTCTCAGCGGCCGCGGAGATCGCCGACCACTTCGGGCCGGGCGACGACGTCTACGTGTACTTCAACAACGACCCGGGCGGGTGCGCCGTGGCCAACGCCCGGAGCTTCACCCGGCTGGCGGCCTGACCGGAGGGCGTGGCACCCCCGGTGTACCAATCGGCGGTCCCGGGGTATGTACGAGTGGAACCCAGGCCGGAGTGGCAGACCCGCCACTACGACGATCGCCAAACCGACTCAGGCTGGGAGCTATTCGCTGTGAACGACATCGTGATGCCGGCTCTGATGCGGGAATGGGAACTTCTTCAGAAGGCCGTTGTCCCGCCGCTCCTCGAGCTCGACCACCGCCGGCCCCCCCGGACGTGGTCGATCGGCTGCGTCGAAGACGCGGTCGCCGTCGCCGTCGCCTATGAGCATGCCCACCACTCCGACGCGGCGCCCGGTGACATCGAATTCGAGGAGATCGAGCTCTACGTCGCCCTGGCCCCCCAGCTGTCGGGTGAGGTCGGCTTCCGTCTGGCCGATCTGCGGTTCGTCCCGTTCGACAGCCAGGAGGCCTACTTCATCCGCCAGGACCGCCGCTGGGTGGCCGACGAGGTCATCGCCGAGCGCGTTCTTCTGGGCGACCCCCCCGCGCCGGTCGATCTGGTCACGCTTCGCCCGGGCGCGGCCGACGGGGAGATCGGCCTCGACGAGATCCTCGAGCGACTGGTTCCCGGCGGGCACCTGCTGGTCATCGGAACGACGCCCGGGTCGAGGGCGGTGTCGGACGGGATGGAACCGGTGGAAGCCACCGGCGCGGGGACGGTGTACCGCAAGCCGCGCCGAGCCGGATCCGGACGGGCGACGGCCCGGTCCCAGGCCGCCGCCCCCGTGCAGCCTGTCCCGGCCGAGCCCCTCGAGACGGTGGCGCACCGCCGAACCCAAGAGGAGCTGGTTCAGAGCCACTTGCGA
>DATGAX010000614.1:0-13363 GCA_035312965.1 Acidimicrobiales bacterium | reverse complement strand
AGTAGGGAAATACCCTACTTTTCCTTCACAGAACAAGTAAGGCTTCACAAGTCGCAGACCGAAATCTATTCTCACAGCATGAAAGGTGCGAAGGAGCGGTCCATCGGCCGGATGCGGGCCCAGCTCGGCCTCATCACCCGGGCCCAGGCCCTCGACGCCGGCCTCACCACCAGCCAGATCCACGAACGGCTCCGAAACCGCTCCTGGACCAGGGTGCACGCCGGGGTGTACGCCGCCGCCGAAGCGCCCCTGACGCCCGAGCGCGACCTCCTCGCCGCCACCCTGGCGGCCGGCCGGGCCGGGCCGGCGGTGGCGGCGTCGCACCTCTCGGCCGCCTGGTTGCTCCAACTCGTCGACCGGCCGCCGAGGCGGCCGGTCATCACCATCCCCCACGGGCGTGCCGTGCGCCTCGAGGGCGCAGTGGTCCACCGCAGCCGCGACCTGGACCTCTCCCGGGTGAACGTCCGCCGCGGGATCCCCTACACCGACCCCTTGCGGATCATGACCGACCTGGCCGGCGAGCTCGAACCGGCCCGGCTGACCCCCATCGTCGACCGCGCTCTGGCCACCCGGCTGATCACGACCGACGGCCTCGAACAGGAGATCGCCCGGCGGGCCCGGCCGGGGCGGCGGGGCCCGGCCGCCCTGGAGACCGTGCTCCGCAGCCGGGGCCTGGTCGGCGGCCCCGAACCATCCGTCCTCGAAGCCGAGGCCCTACGCCTGTTCCGGCGCTGGGGCATCCCCATCCTCGGCCACGAGGTCGAGATCTTCGCCGACGGTCGGTACCGCATCGATTTCACCGTCACCGCCCGTCTGGCGGTGGAGGTGGACGGCTTCGCCCACCACTGGAGCCCGGAGGCCAAGGCCTACGACGACCGCCGGCGCAACCGGCTTCGCGCCGCCGGCATCACAGTCCTGGTCTACGACTGGCGGTCCGTCAAATTCGAAGCGGCCCGCATAGCCAGGGAGATCCGCACCGCCCTCCGCCAGGCGAGCTGAGGGCGACGCCGGCCCCTACTTGACGATCCCGCCCCTGGTCATGGCCTCGACGTCCAGGGCCTTGTCCACCTCGGCTTCGGTCATGAGCCCCCGCTCCAGCACGATGGTGCGCAGATCCTTGCCCTCGGCCACCGATGCCTTGATCACCTTGGCCGCCTCCTCGTAGCCGATGTACGGGTTGAGGGCGGTGCCGATGGACGGTGACGACAGGGCATAGGTTCGGCACCGGTCGACATCCGCCTCGATGCCGTCGATGCACTTGTCGGCAAACGCCACGCTCACCGCGGCGAGCAGGCGGATGGATTCGAGCAGGTTGCGGGCGATGACCGGGAGCATCACGTTGAGCTCGAGGTTGCCGGCGGCACCGCCGAACGCCACGGCGGCGTCGTTGCCGATCACCTGGGCCACGACCTGAGAGACGGCCTCGGGCAGAACCGGGTTGACCTTGCCCGGCATGATCGACGAGCCGGGCTGCAGATCCGGTATCCGGATCTCGGCCAGACCGGTCCGGGGCCCGCTGCCCATCCAGCGGATGTCGGTGGCGCACTTGTAGAGCGATACGGCGATGGTCCGCAGCACGCCGGACGCCTCGACCAGGGCGTCGCGGGCACCCTGGGCCTCGAAGTGGTCACGGGCCTCGGTGAAGGGCAGGTTGCGCTCCTCGGCCAGTCGTTTGATGACCCGGGGGGCGAAGGTCTTCGGAGCGTTGATGCCGGTGCCCACCGCGGTGCCCCCGAGAGGGAGCTCGGCCACGCGGGGCAGGCAGGACTGGAGGCGCTCCACTCCGTGTTCGACGGCCGCCGCGTAGCCGCCGAACTCCTGGCCCAGGGTGACCGGGGTGGCGTCCATGAGATGGGTGCGCCCGGACTTCACGACCGACTTGAACTCCCGGCTCTTGCGCTTCAGCGCCTTGCCCAGATGGTCGAGGGCCGGTATCAGCTTGTACTGGATATCCGTCGCCGCGGCCACGTGGATGGCGGAGGGGAAGACGTCGTTGGAGGACTGGGACGCGTTGACGTGGTCGTTGGGATGGACCTTGGTGCCCAGCTTCTCCGAGGCGAGGGTGGCCAGCACCTCGTTCATGTTCATGTTGGTCGAGGTGCCCGAACCGGTCTGGTACACGTCGATCGGGAAGTTCTCCGACCACTGGCCGGCGGCCACCTCGTCGGCGACGGCGGCGATGGCATCGGCGATCTTCTTGTCCACCAGCTTGAGGCGGGCGTTCTCCTGGGCCGCCGCGCCCTTGATAGCGGCCAGCGCCGAGATCAACGACCGTTCGACGGTGGTCCCCGAGATCGGGAAATTCTCCACCGCCCGCTGGGTCTGGGCCTGCCACTTGGCGCTCGCCGGCACCCGGACGTCCCCCATCGAATCGTGCTCGACCCTGAACGCGCCCCGTTGATCGTTGGTCATACCCGGACCGTACGCACGCCGCCCGGCGAGGGTCAAGGCCGAGGGAACGGCGGCCGATGTTGTTTATGTGACTGGAGTGACTAAAGTGGATCGCGTTCCGGGCGCCGTCCGTTCCACGGCGGCATCCGACCAGCGCCGTTGACCGTCCGTAGAGCTGGACTCCGCTGCCGCACCGTGCGGACCATCGCCTCGCCGGCGATCAGGTGGGTGGCCGCGCTCGCCGCCGGAGTGGGCGGCGTCGCCGGGACCGCCGCCGCCGGCCTGCCGCTCGCGACGCCCGCCTTCGCCGCCACCAACCCGACCAGCCCCGCCAGCCCCACCAGCCCGACCACCCCGACTACCGCCGGCGCAAGCGTCGCCTCCCTGCAGACACAGGCGCAGGAGCTGGCCGGCCGGATCGAGGCGACCGGCCGGACCCTCGACGAGTTGGACGCCTCCTACCAGGCGGCCCAGATCCAGTACGCCCGCCTGACCGCCGAGCAGGCCCGGATCCGCACCGCGGTGGCGGCCGCCCAGGCCGCGGTGGCCACGGCGCGGCGGAATCTGACCCACGAAGCGGTGGTCTCCTACATGGCCGGGGGCTCCCCGACCGTCGGGGTCGTCCCCGACCGGGCGGCCGGTGATCCCAGCGTCACCCTCTCCTACTCCGAGATAGTGGCCGCCCGCCAGCAGGACGCCCTGCAGGCCTACCGGACCAGCCTGGCTTCTGTCGACCGGAACCAGGCCGCCCTCGACGCCACCACCGCGCACGCCGCTGCTGCGCTGGCCACCATCAAGTCCGACGCCGCCCAAGCGGCCGCCGCCGTCAACCAGCAGCGCCAGGACCTGGCCCAGGTCAAGGGCCAGCTCGCCGTCCTGGTGGCCCAGGCGCAGGCCCGCAAGCAGGCCGCCGAGCAGGCCCAGGAGCGGGCCGCCCTCGCCGCCCAGGGCGACCTGCCCCCGGCGACGCCGACGACGACCGCACCTCCCACGACCGCCACGAGCCGACCCGCCGCTTCCGGCCCGCACCCCACGACCGCCGGGTCGTCGAGCTCCACGGTGGGGCGGCCCGCCGCCGGCGGGTCGGGCGCCACCTCGACCACTTTGTCCACCTCCCCGCCCACCACCGCCCCGGCCCGGAACCCTTCGTCGGGTGCGGTCCAGGCACCGGGGGCCGACCGGGCCCTGGCCTACGCCCGGGCCCAGCTCGGCAAGCCCTACCAGTGGGGCGGCGCCGGCCCCGACTCGTTCGACTGCTCGGGCCTGGTCATGATGGCGTGGGCGCAGGCCGGCATCTACTTCCCGCACCTGGCCCAGGACCAGTACGACCTGACAGGCCGCATCCCGCTGTCGGCGCTCGTCCCGGGCGACCTGGTGTTCTTCGGCACCCCGGACAACGTCTACCACGTCGGCATCTACATCGGTTCGGGCGACATGATCGACGCGCCGGAAACGGGCCAGAACGTCAGCGTGCAGTCCATCTTCTGGGACAGCCTCCTCGGCGCCGGGCGGGTCACGTCCAACAGCTGAGCGGGACGAGCCCGTGAGAGCAGCCACCATCGTCGACGAGCGCATCGAGGTCCGGGACCATCCGGACCCCGCACCAGGCGCCGGCCAGGTGCTGGTGCGGGTGCGCGCCGCCGGCCTCAACGGGGCCGACCTGGCCCAGGTCCGGGGCAGCTACCCGGCTCCACCCGGTTGGCCGCAGGACATCCCCGGCATGGAGATCGCCGGCCAGGTCGAGGCGCTCGGCCCGGGCGCCGGCCGGTTCGCGGTCGGGGCGCCGGTCATGGCGGTGATCGGCGGCGGCGGCCAGGCCGAGCTGGTGGTGGTACCGGAGCGGGAGCTGATGCCGGTGCCGGCCGGGCTGGAGTGGGCGGAGGCCGGGGGGCTGCCGGAGGTGTTCACCACGGCGCACGACGCCGTGTTCACGCAGGCCGGGTTGCGCATGGGTGAGCGCCTGCTGGTGACAGGAGCCGCCGGCGGGGTGGGCACGGCTGCCGTCCAGCTCGGGGTGGCGGCCGGGGCCGAGGTGGTGGCGTCGGTGCGCGATCCCGACCTGCGCTCCGAAGTGGCGGCCCTGGGGGCCGAGGTGGTGGACCCGGCCGACGCCGCCGATCACGGGCCCTACGACGTGGTGCTGGAACTGGTCGGGGCGCCGAACCTGGCCGGCAATCTGGGCGCGCTCAACACCGGAGGCCGCATCAGCATCATCGGGATCGGCGCCGGCGCCCGGGCGGAGGTCCACCTCGGGGTGCTGATGATGAAGCGGGCCCGCATCCACGGCTCCACCCTCAGAGCACGGCCGCCGGAGTCCAAAGCGGCTGCCGCCCGGCTGGTGGAGTCACAGGTCCTGCCCCTGTTCGAGCGGGGGCGGCTGCGGGTGCCGGTGGCCGGCCGTTTCCCGCTCGTCGAGGCGGCGGCCGCCTACGAGCGCTTTGCCGCCGGATCGAAGTTCGGCAAGATCGTCCTGCTCTGTAACTGACAGTCAGGCGGACAAAAGGTGGGCGTGGCGCCCCACCGTCCCTCCGGACCGGTCCCGCCGGTGGGTCAGCGGCCCGGACCCCGGCGCCGGCCCAGCCGGCCCTGCAACATGCCGGCCGCCCATCCGGCGAGGAGCACCACCGCCCACGTCCATTCCACGGCCAGCGTGACGGCGATGGCGGCCAGCACCACCACGACGGCGATGATCGCCACGCCCATCGCGGCGGCCCGCGGCTTCAGCCCCGTCCGTTCCTCGGGCGGGGCCGGGGCGGGGCCGGATCCGAGGGCGGCGGGGCGCCGGAGCGACGGGCCGGAGGAACCGCCGGCCCAGATCCCGTGCCCGCCCGGCTCGGCGATGCGCATCATGGGCAGGTCGGCGCGCACCGCATCCAGCTCTTCGAGGGTCGTCGCCGACAACGCCTGCTCGATACGCACCGCGTACTCGTCGACATCGATGCGGCCCGCCGCACAGTGCCGCCTCAATTCCTCCACGGTCCGCTGTCGGTCTTCGTCGGAGATGCGCATCCGCCGGCCATGGTATTGCGCCCGCCTCGTTCAGGACGGGCGGGCGACTCCGCCCAGGGTCGACCTCTCGGCTTCGAACCGGGCCAGCAGCCAGACGCCGGCCGACATGGTGGCCAGAGCGGCGACCTCTACGCAGACGGCTACCGGGGCGGACGATATGGCCTCGTGGAACACGACGGCGCCGATGGCGATGCTCGCCAGCGGGTCGACGACGGTCATGGTCGGGAGGGACAGGTGCAGCGCTCCGGCCTGGAAGGCGCTCTGGGAGAGGAGCATCCCCGCCGCGCCGAAGAGGATGAGCACGTACGGCTGCCAGTGGGTCAGGATGGCCACGGGCCGGTGGCCGAGGAGATGGGCCGACGTCTTCGTGAGAGCGGCGGCCGCCCCGTACACGACGCCCGCCGCGGCGGCCAGCAGGACCGCTCTGCGGCGGGGGTCAGGGCCGAGGCTGCCGGCGGTCATGGCGCCGGCCGCGACCGCCGTCGCCGTCAGCAACAGGGCCCACTCCACCGCTCCGGTGTCGTCGCTCCCGTTGGCCGGGTTGGCCACGGTCAGGAACACGGCCAGCCCGGCGCACACGAGCAGGGCGCCCAACCAGTCGGCCCGGCTGAGGCGCCGGCCGGCCCACGCTGCGCCCAAGGGAAGGGCGAACAGCAGTCCGCACACCAGCAGGGGCTGCACCACGACGATGGCCCCGTGCCCGAGGGCCACGAACTGCAGGGCGTAACCCCCACCGTCGCACACCAGGCCGAGCAGCCAGCCCGGGTTACGGGCCAGCCGGACCAGCAGCCCGACGCGCAGCGACTGCTCCGGCGGCTGGGCGATCGCGCCCCGGTGCTGCAGCACCGACGCCATAGCGTAGAGCAGCGAGCTCCCGAGGGCGCAGAGCACCGCCAGCACCCTCCGAGCGTAGGTCGTGTCAGACTGCCGTGATGGGCGCGTGGTGGAACGGCAGACACAGCGGGCTTAAACCCTGCGGCCTAACGGCATGAGGGTTCGACTCCCTCCGCGCCCACGCCCGTCCCAGCGCCGGGGTCGCTCCGGCGCTACCTTGGCCGCTTGTCAGGCGGGGACAGTCCACAAACGGTAGGAAACGATGCACTCGACAGAGCCGGACAGCCCGGAGGCCGTGGTAGCGCTGGTGATGGGGGCGTTCGCCGAGCCGGCCCTCGGGATCGATAGGGAGGGTCGCATCCGCCTCTGCAACGCCGCCGCGGCCCGGCTGCTGGCCACCGAAGCGGGGGATCTGATCGGGCGACCGTTGATGGACCTGGTGCCCGAGGCGGGGCGGGACGCCCACTGGCAGGCGCTCACGGGGTTGGCGGCGGGCGAGGGCAAGGGTCCGGTACCGCTTGCCGCCTGGCGGGGCGACGGCACCGAAACCAAGGTCGAGCTGTACCTGACCGGGCTCGGGCCACCCGGGCCGCCCCAGGCGCCCGGGCAAGGCGATCTGGCCGCCCTCGCCGTGCTCACCCCGGTCGGCGAGCCGGCCGATCTGGCCGCCCACCCGGTGCTGACCCGATTCCTCCAGGCCATCGTCGACGCGTCGCTCGACGGCGTGCTGGCCGTCTCGCGCGACCGAAGGGTGCTGGCCGTCAACCGCCGCTTCCACGAGCTGTGGAACCTTCCGCCCGGATCGGTCCGGCCCGGAACCCCGTCCCCCTCGTTGGCCGAATCTCAACGATCCCAGATAGTGGACCCCGACCGGTTCGAGGCGGCCATCGCCTGGGGCCACGAGCACCCCTACCAGGGCCAGACGCTCGAGGTGGAGCTGCGCGACGGCCGGGTCATCGAGGGTTACTCGGCGCCCATCCTGGACGGACAGGGTGTGTACCTCGGCCGGGTGTGGCACCTCCACGACGAGACGCAGCGCCGCGTCGAGCGCCTCCGGACCGAGGAGCTGATGGCGCAGCTACGGGCGGCCGAGCAGGCGCAACGCTTCCTGCTCGAGACGTCGGCGGTGCTGGCCGCCGCCACCGGGCTGGCCGACACGCTGGAGTCCCTGGCGCGGGTGGCGGTGCCGGCCCTGGCGGATCTCTGCCTGATCGACGTCACCGACGACCGGGGTGCCATCGCCCGCATGGCCGTTGTCCATGCCGACCCCCGCCAGCAGCATCTGGCCGCCCGGCTGCGGCAGTTCCCCCCCGACCCGGCCGGCCGCCACCCGAGTGTCGACGTGATGCGCCTAGGCCGGTCCCGGTGGTCGGCGACCATGTCCGACGACTTCCTGAGTGCTACGACACGCGACCCGGAGCACATGGCGGTGCTCAGGGAGCTGGGCTTCGCCAGCTACATGGCCGTACCGCTCATCGCCGACGGGCTGGTACTGGGCTGCGTCACCCTGGTCTCCTGCGGCTCCGGCCGCCAGTTCGGACCGGCGGACGTGGCCTTCGCCGAGAACCTGGCCGGACGGGTCGCCCTGTTCGTCGCCAAGGAGCGCCATTACGAACGGGAGCTCCTCACGTCGCACACCTTGCAGTCCAGCCTGCTGCCCAACCGCCTGCCCTCCGTGGAGGGAGCGGAATTGGCGGTGCGCTACCTCCCGGGGACCCGGGACACCGAAGTCGGAGGCGACTTCTGGGACGTGGCCATCATGCCCGGGGGGGAGCTGGCGGTCGCCGTCGGCGACGTAGCCGGGCACGACATGATCGCGGCGGCGACCATGGCCCAGCTGCGCTCGGTCTGCCGGGCCATCCGGGCCCAGAGCGACGGACCGGGCGAGCTGATCAGGCTGGTCCAGGACACCTGGGAGCACCTCGAGCTGGACCGAATCGCCACCGCCGTCTTCGCCCGGCTCGAACCGGGCACCGGGCTACTGCGGGTGGCTTCGGCCGGACACCCCGCCCCGCTGCTCGTCGACGCCGAGGGGGCTCGTTTCCTGCCCGTGCAGCCGGCGCCGCCGTTCGGCGCGCCCCCTGGCCCGCCCGTGACCTGGGAGGCGACACTCGCGCCGGGCGCCTCGCTGGTGCTCTTCACCGACGGCCTGGTCGAAGACCGCGACCGCAGCCTCGACGACGGTCTGGGCCTCCTGCGCCGGGCCGCGGCCGACGGCCCGCGCCTGGACGCGGAGAGCCTGGCCGACCACGTGCTGGCCGCCATGTCCGGGTCGGAGCGGAATGACGACGTCGCCCTCCTGGTGATGTGCTGGCGGCCGGGTGCTCCAGCTTCGGAACCGTAGGAGGGTCAGGACCTCAGACTTCCGGCACCGCTCGGAGGACCAGTACGGCCATGTCGTCGTGGAGCACGCCGCCACTGTGGACCACGACGTCCGCTTCGATCGCTTCGGCCATGCCTCTGGCCTCTGCGGGCGCGTCGCCCACGGCCGCCACGAGGCCATCGGTCTCGAACATGCCGGATCGGCCCCGGGCCTCGATGACACCGTCGGTGTACAGGACCATGCTGTCACCCGGTTGGAGGGTGATCTCGGCCGTGTTCAGCGCCACCATGTCCAGGACACCCAGGAGCGAGCCGTCGAGCTGCAGGACGGCGATGTCCCCGCCCGCCCGCCGCACGATCGGCCCTGGGTGCCCGCCCGTCACGATGCGGATCCCGACGCCTCCCGGCCCCGAGGTCATCAGCCCGAGGACCAGCGTGCAGAACCGTTCGGACGTGTCATGGCCGGCGTGGAGGAGGATGTCGTTGAGCTCCTGCAGGACAGCTGTCTCGTCCTGCACCACCCGCGTGATGGCCCGGAGCGAGTGGCGGACGAGGGCGGTCATGGTGGCCGCCTCCGGCCCGGTGCCGCAGACATCGCCGACGGCGAAGAACCATCCCTCCTTCGCCGGCCAGACGTCGTAGAAGTCGCCCCCGACCTCCATCCCGTCTCCGAAGGGGTGGTAGGCGGCGCCGAGATCCACACCCGGGATGCGCGGCAGGGCGGGAGGAAGCAGGCCCCGCTGCAGCCGCGCTGACACGTCCAGGCGCTCGCGGTACAGCTGGGAACGGTGCAGGGCCTGGGCGGCCTGATCGGCCAACGCGACGATGAAACGGCGCTCGTCGGTGTCGAACAGGCGGGGCTCGGAGAAGCTGAACCGCAGAGCACCGAGCACCCGGCCGGCCGTCCGGAGGGGCACCGCACACATGGACACCGTGCCCCTCTCCATGCCGGCCAGCCCCGGGAACCGGGAGTCCCGCTCCTCGTGGGACTCCATCCACACCGGCTCCCCGCTGCGCAACGCCACCGCCGCAGGCAGCTCCGCCGACGGCGCCTCGGACCGCAAGCCCTCCACCACGCTGGCGTCGTAGCCGACCGTCCCCGGGACTTTGAGCCGGTCCTGGCCGGGCAGGACCAGGCCACCCCCGCTCGCCCCGAGGGCGGCGACCCCCTCGGTCAGGACCGCCTCGGCCACCGTCTCGGGAGTGAGCGCACCGCTGAGCGCGGCGGATACGGCATAGAGGCGGGCGGCTCGATCGGCCACCGCCCAGGCCCGGGCGACGGCGTCGACCTCTTGGAGGAGCCGCTCCTCGAAAGGCTGGGCCGGGCGAAGAGGGAAGCCGGAGCCGGCCCGGCGCAGCTGCGCCACCAGCTCGCCGACGTACCAGTGGCGGAAGAGCCGGTGCCTCGGAGGGCTCTCCAGCGTCAGCAGGCGGGCCGCCCGGCAGTAGGCGTCAGCTTCGTCCAACGCCTTTAGGTACTCGAGGCCGGCATCGGCCGCGGCCGGTTCGAGGACCAGACGCAGCCGGGTCCGCTCCAAGCCCTGCCGCGCCGCCTCCAGCGCCTGGCGCTTGATGGCGAGTCGGGCCTCGGAGAACCGGTTGACGACCGTCTCGATCAGCTCGGCCAGGTGGGGCGGCACCGCAGCCGTGTGCCCCGACTCCTCCCCCCAGGATGCGAGGGTGAACTCGCGCACGAGGTTGTCCACGTGAGCCTTGGCTTCCAAGAGCAGGTGGGTCGGGACCTCCCCGAGCTCGACCGCCACCCGGGTCGGCGGGATCTGCTCGAGGTCGTCCCCGGTGTCGGCCCAGGCCTCGATGAGCTCGCCCAGCTCCGAGTCCCCGGGTAGGCGGTCGGAGCGAACCTCGGCCCAGACCACCTTGCCGGTGCCGGCCCGTTCGAAGCCGACCCGGGCGGCCAGGCTCCGCACCAGCATCAGGCCCCGCCCGGTCATCGACCGGGGCGACGGCACCGGAACCACCGGGAGGTCGGCGCAGGTGTCGTACACGCTCAGCCGCACGCCGCTACCGGCCGACGCGACCTGCACCTCCACCGGTCCGCTCGTGTGCAGGACGGCGTTGGCGACGAGCTCCGTCACCACCAGCGCGGCCGACGGCACCAGATCCCCCAGGCCGAGGGCCTCCAGCCGCTCCTGGACGGCATGGCGGGCCAATGACACCGAGCGGGTCTCGTTCGGGAACGTGAGACGCTCGCCTGCCTCGCCGGGCTCGGCGTCGCAGGCGCCGTCTGGGTTCACCGGATGACGATACCCATAAAGGACACTTTGCAGACCCGACCGCCGAACTCCGGGTGCCGGCCGGCCGATAGGGCGACCCGGCTCCCGTCGCAGAGATCGGCCCCGGCCGGCTCCCGGCCCGCCTGAGCATGCCCGCCCCTGGTAGCCGGCCGGTACGGCATCCCAGGCGCCGCGCTCTCTCAGGTGATGCGTCGGGTCTGGGACACTGGGGCGGTGACGGCTCCGGAGCCCGGGACGCGGGTGGCGCGCCGGGTGGTGGTCGACGGCCGGGTGCAAGGGGTGGGTTTTCGACAGAGCTGTGCCGACACGGCCCGCCGTCTGCACCTCGGCGGGTGGGTGCGCAACCGCACCGACGGGAGGGTGGAAGCCGTCTTCGAAGGTCCCGCCGCGGCCGTGGGCCAGATGGTCGCCTGGTGCCGCCGCGGCCCCCAATTGGCGGATGTCACCGAGGTCCGGGTCGAGGAGCAGGCGCCGGCCGGCCTGCTCGGCTTCCGAGTGGCCGGCACAGCCAGTGACGGGTAGTGGTCGGCGAGGCGAACGGCCAAGGCGTCGTAACGGTCCCCCTCGGCCTCGCGCTGGGAGCGACCCTCGTCCAGGCCCGAGGGTGTCGCCGGCCCGGGCCGGTGCCCGTGGCGTCCAGAGCGCCGGCGGACAGCTCGAGCTGGGCAGTGCGGTCGTCTGTGGCCATACCCATTCGTCCGCCTCCCGGCCCCGCCCTCCCGGCCGTCCGGCCGGCCGGCCAGCCAGGGCGGATCTCCCGGCCAGCGGCCCCCCGGGCGGCGCCTAGCCGGCGGAGCCGACTCGGTGGCGCCGGTGGTGCCGGGGCCGCACCTGCGCCGCCGCCGGGGATCGGGCGCCGGCGCCGGCACCGGGCGCCCGCAGCTGGAACCACACCACCTTGCCGCCGGTGACGATCGTGACGCCCCACTCGCTGGCGATGGTCGACACGATCTGCAGGCCGCGACCCTGCTCGGGAAGCCCCGACTCGCGGGCCACGGTCTGGCGCAGGAGCTCGGGCTCCCCGTCCTGTACGGCGATCTTGACCACCCCGGCCGACCCGCCCTGGGCGCCGACGGTGAGTACCAGGTCGGTGCCGGCGTGGCGCACCGCGTTGGCCACCAGCTCGCTGGTGCCCAGCTCCGCGTCCTCGACCAGTTCGGGGTAGTCCCACGCCCGGAGCAGGTCCCGGACGAGGTGGCGGGCGCGGGTGACGCTCGAGTAGAGAGCGGGTAGCGGCAGCACGACCGCGCCGTCTGATTCCACGGGTAGACCCGGCACGGTCACCTTGACTGCTCCTGCTGCCGACGAACCAACGAGGCCACGGGGGATGTACCCACTGGCCACGAAACTCACACCACTCACAGGCGCCGCACCGGCGCACCGGCGCACCGGCGCACCGGCACGGCACCGGCACGGCAGCGGCGCCGCCGATATCAGCCCTTCTTGGTCTCCCAGAAGATCCGGTCGATCTCGGCGATCTGGCTGAGCATGTCCTCCGCCACCGCGGTGTCGTTGGTCTTCTTGCTGTCGCCGGCCGCCTTGGTGGCCTTCCAGAACAGGTCGTGCAACTGGGGATAGGCCTCGAGGTGGTTGGGCTTGAAGTAGTCGGTCCACAGCACCCACAGGTGGTGCTTGACCAGGTCGGCCCGCTCCTCCTTGATGAACACGGCCCGGGACTTGAACACGTTGTCATCCGAGCCGTTGAACTTCTCCATGCACGCCTTGACCGACTCGGCCTCGATGCGGGCCTGGGCCGGGTCGTACACACCGCAGGGGAGGTCGCAATGGGCGTGCACCGGGAGAGGTGCGCTCACGCGATCGGCCAGGGCCAGCAGGCGCGGAATCATCTTCACAGCCAGACTCCTTTGTCGATGGTCAACAAGCCCCTTCACCCTAGCCAGTGGGCCGCGGGAGTCCGAAAGGCGATCGCCACCGTGGCGTCGGTGCGGGGACGACCCCGCCGGGTGGTCGTATCCGGCGAGAGCATGAGGCCGGCCCTGGAGGCCGGCGACCGGCTCCTCGTCGTGCCCGTCGCCCGTGCCAGGCCGGGCCAGGTTGTCGCCGTGCGCGACCCCCGCCTGCCCCGCCGGGTGCTGGTAAAGCGGGTCAACGCCGTCCTCCCCGGCGGGCTGGACGTACGGGGCGACTCCGGCGAAGCGAGCACCGACAGCCGGGTCTTCGGCCCGGTTCCCCACCGGGACCTGCTCGGCGTGGCGGTGTACCGGTACCACCCCCCGAATCGGGCCGGACGGATCGCCTAGTACGATCGTCCGAATGGCAGACGGCCGGCTGAGGGACGCCCCGCAGACGCAGGGTGCCCTGCTGCCCCTGCGCCGGCCGGCCAGCCCGCCCCCCGACGAGCGGATGAGCGACGTGGACGAATGGGGCCGTTCGGAGTCGGCCCGGGCCCGCCTGCGCCGGCTGTTCGGTCCGGTATACAGGAACTGGTTCCGGGCCGAATGGGAGGGACTCGAGAAGATCCCCCTGGCCGGAGGTGCCCTCCTGGTCGCCAACCATGCCGGTGCCATCCCTGCCGATGCGCCGGTGATCAT
>DATGAX010000613.1:0-7944 GCA_035312965.1 Acidimicrobiales bacterium | reverse complement strand
CCGGCAGGATCCACTTCGCCATGTAGTGGTCGCGCCGTTCCGCCCAGTCCTCGGACGTGATGGCGTAGCGCACGTGGTCCTCCCAGCGCCCGTTGATCTCGAGGTAGCGCAGGGCGGTGCCCTCGTTGCGCAGGCCCACCTTCTCCGCCACCCGGTGGCTCGGCGCGTTGCGGGGGATGATCGACGCCTGCAGCCGGTGCAGGGCCAACTCCTCGAAGGCATAGCGGCAGAGGACCACGAAGGCCTCCGGCGTGTACGAGTGGCCGGCCACCGCCTCGTCGATCCAGTACCCCACGTAGGCGTTCTGGTACGGGCCGCGCTGCACCGACGAGATGTTGATCTCGCCCGCGAAGCGGGCCCGGTCGGGGCCGACGAAGATCCCGAAGCCGTACCCGGAGCCCAGTTGGCGCTCCCTCTCGCGGGCCCCGCAGCGGGCGGCGAAGATCCGGCGATCCTCTGTGGCGTCGGGCTGGCCGGGCAGGGGTCGGGGCTCCCACTTGAGGAGCCAGTCCCGGGCCCGGATGCGGACCTCCCGCCAGGCTTCGAAGTCCGACACCGTGAGGGGACGCAGCAGCACCCGCCGGCCGGTGAGAGCCAGCGTGGGGCCACGATTCGACGTGGTCCAGCTCACCGTCCGAGGAGCTCCGCCAGGGCTCCGAGGAGGAGCGTCACGTTGCGCAGGCGGGCCGTGTGGCCCATGCACCCGATCCGCCAGATCTTCCCGGCCCAGGGACCGACCCCGCCGCCGATCTCGATGCCGTACCGCTGCAGGAGCTGGCCCCGCACCGCCGCCTCGTCGATCCCGTCGGGCACCACGACCGTCGTGAGCTCGGGCAGGCGGTGACCCTCTTCGGCCCACAACTCGAGTCCCATCTTCTGCAGGCCGTCCTGGAGGGCGGCCCCGCACTCGGCGTGGCGGGCCCACGCCGCCTCGAGGCCTTCGTCGAGGAGGGCCCCGAGGGCGGCGTGCAGCGAGAAGATCATCGAGATCGGTGCCGTGTGGTGGTACTTACGGGTCGCCCCGGCGGTGTAGTCGCCGATCATGCCCAGGTCGAGGTACCAGCTCCGGGGGTCGGTCACCCGCCGCTCCTGGGCCCGCTCCCCCATGGTGAACGGGGCCAGGCCGGGGGCCACTCCGAGGCACTTCTGCGTGCCGCTGTAGGCGATGTCGACGCCCCACCCGTCGATCTCGACCGGGATGCCGCCGAGGGAGGTGACGCAGTCGGCCAGGACGAGGGCGTCCCCCTTGCCCGCCGCGACGGCGGCCACGTCGTTGCGCACGCCGGTGCTGGTCTCGGCGTGCACGAGGGCGATCACCTTGGGCGCCGGGTGGGCGTCGAGGACGGCCTGAGGGTCCAGGGCCCGGCCCCACGGCCCGTCGACCCGCACCACTTCGGCTCCGGCCCGGCGGGCCACGTCGCACATGCGCTCGCCGAACAGCCCGTTGACCCCGACCACGACGGCGTCGCCGGGGCCGACCGTGTTGACGAAGGCCGCCTCCATGCCTGCCGAGCCGGTGCCCGAGACGGGCAGGGTCAGAGGGTTGGAGGTCTGCCAGACGGTTCGGAGCCGGTCGCAGGTCTCGTCCAGGACGGTGATGAACTCGGGGTCGAGGTGACCCAGCATCGGCCGGGCCAGGCCGGCCGTGGCCTCGGGGTATGGGTTGCACGGCCCGGGGCCCATGAGTACTCGGTCGGTCAAGGCCATGGGGTCAGACTGTAGGCAAGGCGGGCCGGGCCCGGGTGCTGAGCACCAGCCCGTCGAGGATGTCCGATTCGGAAGTGAGGCACTCCTCGAACCCGAACCGGTCCATCACGGCCGCCAGCACCACCGTCCCGCCGACGATCACGTCGGCCCGTTGGTCCTCCACGCCGGCGATGGCCCGCCGGCCCGTGGTATCCGTCGCCGCCAGGCGGGCCAGGATGTCCTGCACCCGCCCCGCCCCCAGGCGGTAGTGGTGGACCCGGTCGCGGTCGTACTCATCGAGCCCCTGGTCGATGGCGGCCAGCGCGGCGACGGTGCCGGCCAGGCCGACCAGCGTCCTGGCCCCGGTCAGGGCGGGCGCGTCCGCCACCGCGCCCGAAAGCAGCCCGTCGACGTGGCTCCGGGCCGCCGCCAGGGCGACGGGCGCCGGCGGGTCGGAGTCGGCGAAGAAACGTTCGGTCAACCGCACACAGCCCACGTCGAGCGACCGAACGGCGCAGGGCCCTCCGTCGGGGCCGGGGCCCTCGACCAGCTCGGTGGACCCCCCGCCGATGTCGACCACCAGCCACGGCCCGCCCGCCGGGTCGAGATCGGCGGTGGCCCCGGCGAAGGACAGCCGCCCTTCTTCCTCCCCGCTCAGCAGCTCGGGGCGGGCCCCGACGATCTCCTCGGCGGCGGAGAAGAAGTCCTCGCGGTTGGCCGCGTCGCGCGCCGCCGAGGTGGCGGTCATACGGACGGTCCCGGCGCCGTGGCGGTCCAGGACGGCCCGGTACTCGCGCAGCACGTCGAGCGTGCGCCCGATGGCATCGGGCGCCAGCCGGTGCGTCCGGTCGACGCCCTGCCCCAGCCGGGTGATGCGCATCAGCCGCTCGAGGGTGGGCCCACCCGGCTGGGCCACGAGCAGGCGGGTGGAGTTGGTGCCGCAGTCGATGGCGGCCGCCGGGCGGGCGGCCAAACGGTCCGCCACCCACCGGCCCACCGGGTCGGGACCGCCGGCCAGGAACCAGGCGTAGTGGGCGTGCAGGCACTTGACGCCCTGCCGGGTGCCGCCCACCCCGCCGCCGGGCCGGGCACCGGTCCAGCCGGCCGGCAGGGCAGAGTCGCGCTCCTCCGCGTAAGCGGCGTGGGCGGCGGCCAGCTCTCGGGCCCCGACCGCCGCCTCGGCCGCCCGCACGCCGCCGGCCGCCTCGAGCCGGTCCACCGCCTTCTCCTCCTGGGGACCGACGAGCCAGTACCGGGTCGGCATGGGCGTGCCGTCGTGAAGGAGGGGGGCGTTGCGGATCACCACGGGATCGCCGGACGCGTTCCGGACGACCACTTCGAAGTCTCCCATCGGCTCCCGCCCGAGCAGCTCCCGGACCCGGGTCCGGTCGAGGCGGGCGGCGCTCAGCGCCGGCGCCGGAACTGGCGACGGAGGATGACGGCCAGGAGCAGGGCGACCACGCCGGCGACGGGCAGGAGCCGCTTGAGGGTGGAGCCGCCGGCCACGGCCAGGAGGTCGAGGGGCTCGGCTTCGGGGGCGTCGATCTTGCGGGGGCCGGAGGTGGGCGCCCGGCCGTTGGTCGTCGCCGCCGCTGTGCCGTCCTCGGCCGCCGGTGAGGCATCGGCCGCGGCCGGGCCATCCGTCGCGGGTGACGCATCGGCGGCTGAGGCATCGGCGGCTGAGGTATCCGTGGTGGCGGTGGCGGTGGCGGCGGCGGCCGGAGCACCTCCCGACGCCAGATCGGCTTCGAGGGCGTCGACGAACTGGCCCATCAGCTTGGCGCTGACGTCGGCCAGCACACCCCGGCCGAACTGGGCCACCTTGCCGGTGACGGTGAGGTCGGTGACGACGGTGACGTTGGTGGAGTCGCCATCGGGCGTCATGGTCGCGGTGATTGTGGCGCTGGCGTTGCCCTGGCCCCGGGTGTCGCGGCCGCTGGCCTTGATCACCACCCGCCCGGCGGCTTCGTCCTGGTCGATGAAGGTGGCCGAGCCCTTGTACTGGGCCGTGATGGGGCCCACCTTGACCTTGACCACGCCGCGGTACTCGTCACCTTCCACTTCCTGGAGCTGGGCGCCCGGGAGCATGGGAGCGATCCGCTCCACGTCGGTCAGCACCTTCCACGCTTCCGGCACAGATACGCCGACCCGGAATTCGTTGTTCAGCTCCATCTCAACAGGTCCTCTCTGGTGTCGATGTCGACGGGATCCCCATCGCAGGGTACTTCCTCAACCAGATCCGGCCGGCTCCGGACCAGGGAGCGGGCGCCTTCATCGCCCGTCCTGGGCAGCAGATCCCAGACCGCCGCCGACAATTTGACCGGGTTGCGTCTCCGGCCATCGTAGGTCGCCACCGCGATCTCGCCCGGCGCCGCCCCGACCGATCGCCACGCCGCGGCCGGCACGAGCGGCTGGTCGCCGAGACCCACGACCACCGCGGCCCGCTTCTGCGCCCGGGCCGCGGCCACCGCCCGCTGCAGGGACGTCGCCTGGCCGGCCGCCCAATCCGGGTTGGGCAACTGCTCCACGTCGGCCGGCAGGAGGGCGGACAGGTCGACGGCGCCGGTCACCACCCACGTCTCGGCCAGGCCGGCGGACCGGGCCGCCTCGACCGCCCAACACACCAGGGGCCGGCCCCGGAACGGGGTCAGCAGCTTGTGGTCCGACCCCACCGGCTCCCAGCGGGACCCGCCCCCGGCGGCCAGCACCACGGCCACGACGCCGGCACCAGGCACGCCGGCACCAGGCACGCCGGCACCCGGCACCCCCGCACCAGGCACGCCGACACCAGGCACCCCCGCACCAGGAACCCCCGGACCAGGCACGCCGGCACCGGGCACCCGCGCATCAGGCAGCCCGCTGTCGGTCACTCCCCGACAGTGACGGCGTCGTCGCGGTGTATCGGCCCTTCCTGGTCACGCAGCGACGGGGCGGCCCGGCCCGTACGCAGGGCGATGATCTCGGCGCAGATGGCCACCGCCGTCTCCTCCGGGGTCCGCGCCCCTATGTCGAGGCCGATGGGGCCCATCACCCGGGCCAGGCCCGCTTCGTCCACCCCGGCCTCCCGGAGCCGGACGTTGCGCTCGTCGGTCGTGCGCCGCGAGCCCATGGCGCCCAGGTACCCCGCCCCGGTGCCCAGGGCGGCCACGATGGCCGGCACGTCGAACTTGGGGTCGTGGGTCAGGACGCACACCGCGTCCCGCGGCCCGAGGAGGTGGGCGACCTCGGCCAGATACCGGTCGGGCCAGGACACCACCACCTCGTCGGCCATCGGGAAACGGGCCGCCGTGGCGAACACCGGACGGGCGTCGCACACCGTCACGCGGTAGCCGAGGACCTTGCCCACCCGGGCCAGGGCGGCTGTGAAGTCAACGGCGCCGAAGATGATCATCCGCGGCGGCGGGGCGAACGACTCGATGAAGACGGACAGCTCCCGCTCCCGCGCCTCGCCGTGGAGCCCGTAGTGGCGGGTCGCGGTGAGCCCCGATGCCAGCTCGCCGAGGGCGTCGCGGATCACGACCCGGTCGAGGTCGGGGTCGCCGAGGGAGCCGAGGACCTCGAGGGGCGGCCCGGGGCGCACCAACAGCTTGGCGCCGAGAGACTCCGACGGACCCTCCACCACCTCGGCCAGCGCCACCGGCTCCTCGGCCCGGATGGCCGCGGCCAGAGTGGCGAACAGACCGCTCACCAGTCGAGGGGCTCCACGAAGACGCGGATCGTGCCGCCGCAGGTCAACCCCACGGCGAAGGCCTCGTCGTCGGAGTACCCGAAGGTGCACAGCTTGGGCCGCCCGGGGCCGGACAGCACCTCCAGCGCCTCTGTGACGACGGCGCCCTCCACGCAGCCACCCGATACCGATCCGGCCACCTCTCCGGCCTCCGAGATGACCATGGTGGCGCCGGGCAGGCGCGGTCCCGACCCATCGAGGGCGACGACGCGCGCCACCGCCACCCGCTTGCCCTCCGACTGCCAGCGTTCGATGTCAGCCAGTACCTCTCTCACGTGCGCTCTCCCGACAACATGGTCGCCAGGTGCTCCAGCGACCGCAACGAATGCCCTTCCACGAATACGTCAACGTACGGCAGGGCGGCGGCCATTCCGCGGGCCAACGGGGCGTAGCCCGGGGACGCCTTGAGCGGGTTGACCCACACGACGCGCCGGGCGACGCGGGCCAGGCGGCCCATCTCGGTCGCCATCTGCTCAGGGTCGCCGCGGTCCCAGCCGTCCGAGCAGATGACGACGACCGCCCCCCGGGCGGTCCCCCGGACGCCCCACACGTTGTTGAAGGCGGCGATGCTCTCGCCCAGCCGGGTGCCCCCCGACCAGTCGGTGACGGCCCGACCGGCGGTCAACAGGGCCGCCTCCGGGTCGCGCCTCGCCATCTCCCGGGTGATGCGGGTCAGGTGGGTGCCCATGGTGAACACCTCCACCTGGCCGGCCCGGCGGGACGACACCGCGGCGTGGGCGAACCGGGCCAGGCCCCGCGAGTAGGAGGCCATGCTGCCCGACACATCCAGCAGGAAGACCATGCGGCGGGGGCGGCGGGCCGGCTCCCGCCAGGCCCGCTCGAGGGGAACGCCGCCGTGGCGAACGTTGCGGCGGAAGGTGCGGCGCAGGTCGGGGTGGTCGCCGGCCCGGCGGCGGGCGGGGCGGTGGCGGCGGGAGGGGCGCAGCTCGGTGCTCACCCGCAGGGCCGAGATCAGGCGTTGCGCCTCGACCCACTCCTCGGCCGTCAGGGACGCCATGTCCCGCTCGGAGAGGATCTCGGCGGCCGACCAGCGCAGGGCCCGGATGTCGTCGCCGGGGGGGCCGGGCTCGTCCTGCTCGGCCTCGCCGCTTTCCTCGTCCTCGTCCACGGCAAGGGTGACGGGCGTGGACCAGGCGGGGGTCAGGCCGAGGGTCGTGACCCCGACCCAGTAGCCGGTGAAGACCCGGTCGTAGGCCGGGATGTCCTCGGGGCGGCGGACCAGCGTGGCCCGCCCAGCCCAGTACACGTGGTCGGGGTCTTCGAGGCCGATCTCACCGAGGGCCGAGGCGTAGGTGACAGCCGATCCGATGGGCACGGACAGCCCGGCGCCCCTCAGGGCCTGGGCGAATCCGGCGACGATCCGCTCGGGCGGGGAGGCCGTCTCAGGCCCCCCGCTGCAGCGCCGTCCGGACGAGATCGCCGATGCCGGCGGTCCGGACCCGGTTCTGGTCCTCCTGGTACTTGAGCACCGTCCCCAGCGTGAGGTCGACGGTGCGCTCGTCGATGTCGCGCCGGCCCAGCGCGGCCAGGGCGGCCGTCCAGTCGATCGACTCGGCCACCCCGGGCGGCTTGTAGAGGTGCATGCCGCGCAGCTGCTCGACGGCGGCGGCGACCTGGCGGGCCAGGCCCGGGAGGGCCTGCGGGGCGCGCAAGCGGATGATGGCGACCTCCCGCTCGAAGTCGGGGTGCTCGACCCAGTGGTAGAGGCAACGGCGCTTGAGGGCGTCGTGCACGTCGCGGGTCCGGTTGGAGGTGATGATGACCAGCGGCGGGCGGGTGGCCCGGATGGTGCCGAGCTCGGGGATGGTGACGGCGTACTCGGAGAGGAACTCCAGGAGGAACGCCTCGAACTCGTCGTCGGCCCGGTCGACCTCGTCGATGAGCAGGACCGGAGGGGGGCCGTCGCCGTGGTGGATGGCAGTCAGGAGGGGGCGGCGCACGAGGAACTTCTCGCTGTACAGCTCGTCCTCGGCCCGCCCGATGGAGGCCGACCCGTCGCCGGACGCCGCCTCGGCGGCGCGCAGGTGCAGGAGCTGGCGGGCGTAGTCCCACTCGTAGACGGCCTGGGACACGTCGATGCCCTCGTAGCACTGGAGGCGCAGCAGCTCGGCCCCGGTCCAGGAGGCCAGGACCTTGGCCACCTCCGTCTTGCCCACCCCGGCCTCGCCTTCGAGCAGGAGGGGGCGGTGGAGGACGAGGGCCAGAAAGATGGAGGTGGCCAGGCCCTCGTCGGCGAGGTAGCCGTGGTCCGCCAACGCGGCGGCGACGTCGGGTACGGAGAGTTCGTCGGGCCCGGGGCTCACGCCCCCAACCTAGGCAGCGGCGCCGGCTTCCTCCAAAGCCCGCCGGACCAGGACCTGGGCCAGATGGACCCGGTACTCCGAGCTGGCGTTGAGATCCGAGGGGGGATCGAGCCCGTCGGCGGCGTGGGCCGCCGCTTCGGAGGCCGTGGCCCCGCCCCCCAGCGCTTCCTCCACGGCCGCCGCCCGGAGGGGGACCGAGCCCATGTT
>DATGAX010000612.1:0-2568 GCA_035312965.1 Acidimicrobiales bacterium | reverse complement strand
CGATCATGCGCCGCGACAGCTCCCGATCGTTGCTCTGGAGGTTGACGATGACCGGCTGGCTGTTCTTGAACCGGTCGCCGATCTCCTGCGCGTCGGCGAAGCGCGATGGGGCGACGACGTGCACCTTGGCGCTGCTGGGCGTGATGGGCCGGACGACCTGCGGGCGCGGGGTCAGGGTGACCCCGTTGGACGGCTCCGGGGCGGGAACGGGCCGCACCGATACGGCCGGCTCGTGCTCGGCGTAGCGGCGCTGCGGGGCGGCGGGCGCGGGCTCCTCGTAGTCGTAGTCCTCGAACTCGTCGTCGGTGAGTCCCAGGTAGACCATTGCCTTGCGCAACATGCCTGACGCCATCACATGCCTCCCGTTCCGAAGCCTATCGCCGGTCAACTGCTGGTTCGGGGCGGGCGCCGAACAGCACCCGCCCGAGCCGGAGGGTCGTCGCCCCCTCGGCCACGGCCATCTCGAAGTCCTCGCTCATGCCCATCGACAGCTCCCGCAAGCCGAGCTCGGCCGCTCGGCCGGCCAGCCACCTGAAGGACGCCCGGCTCTGCGGGCCGACCTCGGCCGGGCCCACCGCCATCAGGCCGCTCAGGTCGAGCGGCAGACCGCGGACGTGCTCGACCAGATCGGCCACATCCGTGGCCGGGCAGCCGGGCCGGTCGGGGGATCCCACCACGTTGACCTGGACCATGACCTCGGCCCCGGGAGCGGCGGCGGCGACGGCATCGGCGGCGGCCCGCCGGTCGATGCCGTGCCACGTGGTCACGACCGGTGCCAGATGGCGGACCTTGTTGCGCTGGACGGGACCGAGGAAGTGCCACCGCGTACCGGCCGGCGCGCCGGGCGCCTTGGCCATCAGCTCCTGGGCGTAGTTCTCCCCCACGTCGTCGAGTCCGGCCTCATGGGCCGCCTCCACCGCATCCGGGCCGAAGCCCTTGGTCACGGCGACGATACGTACCCGGCCGGGATCGCCGCCCGAGGCTTCGACCCGGCGGCGGACGTCGGCCAACCGGCGCCGCACGTCGTCGGCGAGGACGGCCGGGGCAGCCGGTCCGGCGGTCACGGCCGCCACACCACCGTCGCCTGGCGGCGTTCGGTTCGGCCGGTCCGCCACGACCACAGCCCGCCGGCGCACCCGGTGCAGTCCGTCGCCTCCCCGACCAAGGACGCCCCGGCGGCGTGCAGAGCGGCCCGCACTCCGGCCGGCAGGTCGAGAGCGGGTCGGCCGTCCCGGTCGGCGGCCCGGAGATGGCGCCCCAGGCGGGCTTCGATCTCCATCAGCTCTTCGTCGCCGAAGGCGTAGCAGCAGGGGTGGATGCACGGGCCCAGGACGGCCTCCACCCTGGTGGCGCCCAGCCGGCGCAGGCTCTGGACGGTCGCCTCGATGACGCCGGCCCGCAACCCCTTCCACCCGGCGTGGGCCACACCGAACAGCCCTTCGGGGCTGGCGAGCGCGACCGGCGCGCAGTCGGCCGTCAACACGGCCAGCGCGGCGCCGGCGACGGCCGACACGGCGGCGTCGGCCGGTTCGCCGAACCCGCCGCCCGGGTGGTCGACGGTGACGACCCGCGCCCCGTGGACCTGCTGGAGCAGGGTCCAGGGCAGGTCGACCACGGCTTTGCGCCGGCGCTCGCTCGCCGCCCCGGTGCCGGCCATGTCGCCCTGCGACCACCCGGTGCACGCCACCCGGGTGCCACCTGCCAGCCGCCATTCGGCGGCCAGGGCCACGGCGGGGCCGGCGCTGAGCGCCCCGTTCACGGGTGCGGGCATCGGGGGCGGCGGTGCGGCCGGGACAACGACTACTTGAGGAAGTCGGGGACGTCGAACTCGTCCCCGACGAGGCCGAGGTCCTCGTCCTCGCGCAACTCCCGCTCCGTGTCGAGCAGGCCGATGCCGCCGGCGGACGCCGACCGGTCCCGGTCGGGATGATCGTCCCACCGCTCGAAACCGGCGGCGATGACGGTGACGCGCACCTCGTCGCCCATGGAGTCGTCGATGACCTGGCCGAAGATGATGTTGGCGTCGGGGTGGGCCACGCCGTGGATGATCTCGGCCGCTTCGTTGACCTCGAACAGACCCAGGTCGCTGCCGCCGGCGATGTTGAGCAGGATGCCCCGGGCGCCTTCGATGGATGCCTCGAGCAGCGGCGACGTGATGGCCAGCTTGGCCGCGGTGACGGCTCGGTTGTCGCCCGAGGCGGTGCCGATCCCCATGATGGCGGTGCCGGCGTTGCTCATGATCATCTTGACGTCGGCGAAGTCGGTGTTGATGAGGCCGGGCGTGGTGATCAGGTCGGTGATGCCCTGGACCCCCTGGAGCAGGACCTCGTCCGCCATCTTGAACGCGTTGACCATCGAGGTCTTGTCGTTGGAGACGGTCAGGAGCCGGTCGTTGGGGATGACGATGAGCGTGTCGACCTTCTCCTTGAGGCGCTGGATGCCGGCCTCGGCCTGCACGGAGCGGCGCCGCCCCTCGAAGCCGAACGGGCGGGTGACCACGCCGATGGTGAGGGCGCCCAGCGACTTGGCGATTTCGGCCACGACCGGCGCCCCGCCCGTCCCGGTACC
>DATGAX010000611.1:0-4337 GCA_035312965.1 Acidimicrobiales bacterium | reverse complement strand
TATACGTGGTGGCCGACACAGCCGTCCCATCGCCTGCGGCCCCTGGCCACCGCGGTCGGGGTCAACGTCGCCGGCCTGCGATGGCACGACGCCGCCGACGATGCCGAACTGCTGGCCCGGCTCGTCGCCCACGGCGCGCGGACGGTAACGGGCGCCTGGTCGGGTTCGTTCGCGACGCTGATGGTGTCGTTGGGCCATCGCTCACCGGCCTGGCAGCTCGCCTTCGAGCTCGCCGGTCCAGCGCGTGGGTCGACTCCCGCGCCGGTGGTGCTCGACGAGGCGACGGTGGCGGTCACCATCGAATCCAGCATGGTCAGCCCGCCTCTGCGGCCCGCGACACCACCGCATGCCAACCTGACGGTGCCCGCCGCCTGGAAGGGTCCGGACGGGACCGTCGATCCCTATCGGCTGTCGGCTTCGATTAACACCGGTGCGCAGCGGCGGGCCGCCCAGGACCAGATGGCTGCTGAGATTCGGGCCCGGTTCCCGACCGGCCCTGACCTGGCCATCGAAGCGCCGACGGGGACCGGGAAGTCTTTCGCGGCGCTGGCGGGCGCCATCGACTGGCTGGTCGGCGACCCTCGACGGCGTGTGATCATCGCCACTCACACCAAACAACTGCAGGCGCAGCTGGCCGGCGATGTCGAGGCGCTGGCGGTCGCCGCCCCGGAGCTGCTCACCCATACCAGCCTGGTCAAAGGGGCCGCCAACCGCTTGTCGATGCGGGCCTTGGTCAACGTGTGTTCCGATGTCACTGCCGCCGGTCGGCGGAGAGGGATCGTCGCCGACGAGCTGTTCGCCGAACTGGTCATCTACCTTCTGGCCCGACTTGTGGGCGCGCCGCCCACTTTGCTCGCCGCTCATGAGTCCCGGTCAGTGGATACCGCTGACGTTCCGGCATTCTTTGCCGAGTACTCCCGGGGACGGTGGGCGGCGTATCTGGCTGTGCTGTCGCAGGCTGCCGCCGGCGACTACACCGACATCTCTGGGCTAGGCGCCCACACTCGCAGCGTCACCGAGCATCTCGACGCCCACCGCCTCGTCATTGCCAACCACGCCCTGGTGTTCGCTCATCTCGACGATCTCCAAGCCCGCTCCGACACCACGCTTCTCATCGTCGATGAAGCCCACGCCGCCGAGGGGTCAGCGACCGAGGCGTTCAGCTCCACGTTCGCCTACCAGCAGGTCGAGCGGGCTGCCGGGCTGCTCAGCGCCTGGGCCGCCCGGGCCGACGCCACACCGGCTTTGCGGGACCGGGCCCGCAACCTCGAGGACGCGCTCGGCACTGAGCGACCCGTGCGCATGGCCATGAAGGCTGTGGACCGGCTGTCCGGCGTCACCGCCTCGGACTACGGCCGGTCGGGGACGGTTGCGTCCCCGTTTTCCGGTGACGCGGGTGGCGGTGCCACCCGCCCGTTCCTCACTGAGATGGGCAAGATCGCCAGAGCCACGACGGGGGCGGCCAAAGCATTGGCCGGGTGGTACCACACCAACGGCGCCGCTCTGAGCCGGCGCGAACGTGACCGCCACGCCGAGCTGGCCGCCCGCTTAGCCGGGGTAGCCAAAGGTGCGGCCGGCGTGGTCGGGGATGTCGACCTGCTGTTGGGCACATCATTCCTGACCGGTCGGGCCGCGAGCACCGCCGGGCCGGCAACAGGCGGGCAGACAGCCGCCTCACAGGCCGGGGAGGCCGTCGCTGCTCCGATCAGCTCGACGGCCGACTCCGCAGAGCCCGAGCCGGCCCCGATCGACGACCTCGACGGCGACCATGGGACCTCAATCGCCGACACGTCCGATATCGCGGATCCGGCCGAGGACCCAGCAGGCCAAGCCAACGGCGACGAGTCCAGCCCCGGCGGGGAGGAAAGCGACTCGAGCGGAGCTGCCAGCCCGGCGCCAGCGCCGGTCGGGAACAGGGTGGTGTGGATCGCCGAGCAGCCTGGTTCGCAGTTGGGGGCCAGCATGCGCAACTACCGGTTCGAGCTGCGCTCCAGCCCGATCCGCCTGCACGCCGACGGCGACTGGGCCCGTTTTCGGACCATGTTCGCCCGGACCGTGTTTACCTCGGCCACCCTCACCGTCGCCGGCGGCTGGGACTACCTCTTCGACCGACTCGGCATCATCGACTGCGACACGCTCACCCTTCCCGGGCCTTTCGACTATGCCCGCCAAGCCCGCTTGGTGTGCTTCTCGGACTTCCCGTCCTGGTCTGAGCACACCCAAGCGGCCATGCGCACCGTCGCCCATCAGCTCACCGGGTATGCGGCCGAAGCCATCGAGGCGGGCCGGACCCCCGGCGCCATGGTCCTCACCACCGCCACGGCCACCGCTGCGGGCATCGCAGAGCACCTGGCTGCCTACACCGCCCGGGCCGGCCTAGACGTGCCTCTGGCGGCGGCTCCGATACGGGGGAACCGCCAGGCGGTGGAACGCTTCCGGGTTGACGGCGGCTGGCTGGTCGGCACCAAAGGACTATGGGCCGGCGTCGACATCCCCGACGCGGACCGGGCCCGCATCGTGTGGATCAACAAGATCCCCTTCGCCCCGTTCGCCGACCCGCTCATCGCGGCCCGGCGGGCCGAGGTCGCTGAACGGGCCCGCCAGGCCGGCCACCCCGACCCTGATGCGGCTGCCACCGAGGGCTACTACCTGCCCCTGTCAGCTATCGAGATGCGCCAAGGGGCAGGGCGGCTCATCCGCTCCGCCGACCACCGCGGCGTCATCATTGTCTCTGACCGCAAACTGTCCGGCGCAGCCTCCACGCGTCGCCTGTACCGGCGCATCTTGCTGGGCAGCCTGGACGCCGACCTGCTCGTCGACGACCCCGTCACCGGCGAGCGGGCTGGCGGCAACGTGGTATCAATGGCCGACGGCTGGGCCCGCATCTGGGAGTTCCTGGCCGCCGATGGCGACGTCGACCCCGCCCGGCTCGGCAGCCTGCTCACCCCCGAGGCGTTGGACGCCCAGACGCTGCTGGCCGAGACGAGAGCCATCCGCGACAACGAACTGACACCAGCCGAGGTCGCCACCCACACGGCCGTCGGCACCCTCGCCGATGAGGTCGAGGCCCGGGCCCGGGCTGTCGGTGGGCTGCTTCGCTTCGATGACACGCCTTTGGACCTGCATCCCGAGCAGGTCGACACCATCCGGGCTGCGGCAGTCGGCCACGATGTGCTCGGCCTGCTACCGACCGGTTTCGGCAAGTCCTACTGCTTCCAGCTGCCCGCCCTCGTCCTGCCCGGAGTCACCATCGTCGTCTCCCCGTTGGTGGCCCTTATGGCCGATCAGGCGCTGGAGCTCAACCAGGCTATCGGCGGTGCCGTGCGGGCCCTGGTATCCCCGCTGCGCGAATCATCGTCGAGAGCCGGCCGCCAGGAGGTTGCCGAGCAGCTGACCGGCGCCGTCGACCATCACATCAAGCTCGTTTACGTCTCCCCGGAACGGTTCGCGCACCGCCAGTTCCGCGACTGGGTGCGTGCCGGCATCTCCGCTGGACGGGTTAACCGGATCGTCTTCGACGAAGCCCACACCCTGGTGCAGTGGGGCGACGACTTCCGCCCCTCCTATCGGCGCTTGGCTACCGCCCTGCGCGGCCTCCGCGCGGCCGGCGGCGGACGCCTGCCGGTCTCGGCGTTGACTGCCACCGCCAACCGGGCTGTCCGCGAAGGGCTCCGGACATCGCTGTTCGGCCTGCCGGCCACGGTGCCCGCGTCGGGCGATCCTGGATGGTTCACGTGGGTGCAGGCCAACCCGATCCGCCCGGAGCTGGCCGTCTACAAGGTGCAGCTGGCCGCCGGTGGCCCGGTGTCGGTGGCCCGCTACGTCGAGTCGGTGTTCGACGCCCTCGACGGCCACGCCGTGTTCTACTGCCTTACAGTACGAGAGGTCGAAGCCCTATGGGCCCACCTGGTCGACTATGTCGGCCCGGCCGGCGCCGCCCGGGTCCGTCGCTTCCATGGCCGTCTCGCCGAAGCCGAGAAAGCGTCGGTCCTCAACAACTTCCGTGACGCCCGCACCTCCGAAGATGATGGGTTCGCGCCGATGGTGGTTGTGGCCACCTCCGCGTTCGGCCTCGGTATCAATCGTCCCGACATCCGCTGCGTGTTCGTCACCAGCCCCCCCACCGACCTGGCCGCTCTCTACCAGCAGCTGGGCCGGGCCGGCCGGGACGCCTCGGGCACCATCCCTGCCGACGGCGACCAGGCCAATGTCGGGGTGGCGCTGGCTACGCGCAGAGGGTTCCGGACTGTCGAGTTCCTGACCCGGGACCTGCCAGTGGTCGTCCTCGAGGCGGCCGCCCGGGCGGTCCTCGGCTGCGGCGGACTGCTCGATGCCCG
>DATGAX010000610.1:0-2537 GCA_035312965.1 Acidimicrobiales bacterium | reverse complement strand
CCGTCCCGCCAGGACCTGCGGGTGGCGTTGAGCCTGGCCGACCAGGCCGGGGCGGCCATGGTCGGGGCGCCCGAGCCGGAGCCCGAGCCCGACCCCGACCCCGGTCCCCGGCGGCCGGGCGGCCCGCCGCGGCGGCTCCGGCTGGTCGGGGCCCGTGAGCGACCCGAGCCGGTCGTGGCCGGGGAGGTGCCGAAAGGAGTGGCGCCGCCCCCTTCGGGTGGGCCGGTGGTCAGGGCGGTGTGAGGGGTCACTACTGAGCCTGGCGTGGCGGAAAGTTGCCGCTACACGGACAACTCTCCGGAACGGCAGGCACGGGACGCGGGGAGCCCCCGAGACGGTGGTCTAACCCGCGACGGAGTCCTTCCGGCGGGGCAGCACCCAGCCCGGACGGGGGAAGTGGCAGGTGTACCCGTTCGGGTAGCGCTCGAGGTAGTCCTGATGCTCCGGCTCAGCTTCCCAGAAGGGTCCGGCCGGCGTGACTTCGGTGACGACCCTGCCGGGCCAGAGGCCCGAGGCTTCGACGTCGGCGATGGTGTCCTCGGCCACCCGGCGCTGCTCGTCGTCGAGGTAGAAGATCGCCGACCGGTAGCTGGTGCCGATGTCGTTGCCCTGACGGTTGGGCGTGGTCGGGTCGTGGACCTGGAAGAAGAACTCGAGCAGGTCCCGGTACGAGGTCTGCTCAGGGTCGAAGACGATCTCGATGGCCTCGGCGTGACCGTCGTGGTTGCGGTACGTCGCGTTGGGGACGTCGCCCCCCGTGTAGCCGACCCGGGTCGACAGGACACCCGGACGCTTGCGGATGAGGTCCTGCATGCCCCAGAAGCACCCTCCGGCCAGGATCGCCGACTGCGTCGAATAACTCATGGCTCCATCACGCCCACCAGACTACGGCCGCCGGTCAGAAAACGGGACCGAGCTCCCCCAGGTGGGTCGGCTCCGACGGCGCCCCGCCCAGCAGGTAGCGGGGCAGCTGTTCGGGGAGCCACGGCGGGATGATCCGCCCGCCGGAGCGCTGCAGCTCGATCAGGTCTCCGGCCGCCCACCAGTCCAGCCCGGAGAAGGCCAGCGCCTCGAGCATCTCCAGGCCCTGCGGCCGGTAGGGACCCTCATGGCCGCCGCGCCACCGGGCCACGTGGATGTGCTCCAGCTGATCGAAGCGCAGGCCGGCGAAGGTGAAGCGGGCGTCGTGCTGCCAGACGCACGGTCCCATCTCGACGTCGCGCAGTCCGGTCTCCTCCAGGACCTCCCGGGCCGCCGCCGACGCGCTGGCCTCACCCGGCTCCATCCCACCGCCGGGCAGCTCCCACCACTCCCCATTCCCGGGCGAGAACGGGTCACGGGCCCGGATCAGCAGCACGCGGTCCTGCTCGTCGAGCACGACGGCCCGGGCCGCTTGGCGGCGTACTGCCACCCGACCCGCTACTGGCCGCTCATCGAGACGTCGTCGATGGCCAGCGTGAGGCCGGAGGCCGACGACGGCAGCCGCTCGAGGTCGGCGCCGATGGCCACGACCCCGCTCAGCATGCGCTGAAGCGTCGACGCGATGGTGAACTCCCGCACCGGGCCGGCCAGGGCCCCGCCCCGGATGAGCACCCCTTCTGCGCCGACCGAGAAGTCGCCGCTCACCGGGTTGACCCCGGAATGGATGCCCGACACCGATTGCACGAGCAGGCCGTCGCCGACCGCGGCGTAGATCTCCTCGGGCGTCAGCTCACCTGGTGTCAACGACACCGCTCGAGCCCCGGTGCCCGGCCCGCTGCGGTAACCGGCCCGCACGGCCGACCCCGTCGAGACCGTGCCGGCCCGGCGGGCCGAATAGGTGTTGTAGAGGAACATGCGCAGCACCCCGCTCTCGACCAGGACGTTGCGGCGGGTGGCCAGACCCTCGGCGTCGTGGGTGGCGGCGCTGTAGGCCTCCGGATCGGTCGGGTCGTCGACCAGAGTGAAGCCGGGGACGGCGACCTCCTCGCCGACGCGGTCGGCGAAGAGCGAGCGGCCCTTGAGGACGGCCTCGCCGTCGAGGGTGCCGGCGAGGATGGCCAGCACCGTGGCGGTGATGCGGGGCTCGAGCACCACGGTCAGGTGGGCGGACCGCGGCTTGACCGCGCCGAGGAGGCGGGTGGCCCGCAGCACCGCGTCGGCGGCGGCCCGGTCGAGGTCCAGATCCGACGGCCCCCGCCCGACGGAGTACCCGCTCCCGGTCTGGGTGTCGTCACCCTCCCCGGCGATGGCCTCGGCCGAGAGGTAGCAGGCGGTCCGCCGGGAGGCGGCCGCGATTCCGGTGCTGGTAACCACGGCCGACTCGACCGAGGCGTCGCCCCACTCGGACGCCCGGAGCTGGCGGATGCGCCGGTCGCCGGCCCGGACCGCCCTCTCCAGTTCGATGGCCCGGGCCACCTTCTCCGTGGTGGGGAACGACGCCAGGTCGTCGCGCCACAGATCCAGCGGCGCCGGCGCCACCCCGTCGGGCCCGGCCAGGCCCAGATACTCGTCTGCCGTGGCGAAGGTGGCGTTGTCCCGGGCGTCGGCCAGGGTCT
>DATGAX010000609.1:0-2030 GCA_035312965.1 Acidimicrobiales bacterium | reverse complement strand
AAGTGATCTACACCGGGCTGCACCAGACGCCGGAGCAGATTGCCGAGGCGGCGCTCCAGGAGGACGCGGATGCAGTGGGACTCTCCTGCCTGTCCGGTGCCCACATGGTGCTGTTCCCCCGGGTCGTGCAGCTCCTCGCGGAGAAGGGTGCGGGCGACATCCCCGTCTTCGGCGGTGGCATCATCCCTGCGGAGGACGTGGCGCCCCTGAAGGCTGCGGGCATCGCCGAGATCTTCACGCCGGGTACGAACACCGCCGAGATCATCGGGTGGCTGCACCGCACGCTCGACCGCCCAGCGACGCAGTAGGACACCGGGGACTCCTTTGGATCTCTTCGAATACCAGGGCAAGGAGCTGTTCTCCCGGTGGGGGATCCCGGTACCGGCGGGCCGCGTGGTGTCGTCGCCCGCCGAGGCGGCTCAGGCGGCGGCCGACCTTGGCGGCCGGGTGGCCCTCAAGGCACAGGTGGCAACCGGCGGGCGGGGCAAGGCCGGCGGGGTGGTGGTCGTCGGCACCCCCGACGATGCCGGGCAGGCGGCGAGCCGCATCCTGGGCATGGACATCGGCGGCCACCCCGTCGGTCAGCTCCTGGTCGAGGCGGCGTCCCAGATCGACGCCGAGTACTACGCGGCGGTCACGCTCGACCGTCGCGCCGGCAAAGCGCTGTTCATGGTCTCGTCACGGGGGGGCATCGACGTCGAGTCGGGCGGTGAGGGTTCGATGGCGACGGTCCACGTCGATCCCCTGCTCGGGCTCGCCGACTTCCAGGTGCGCAGCTTGGTCTTCGGGGCCGGTCTCGATCCGCGGGCACGGCCCGATGCTGCCCGCCTGCTGCCGTTGCTCTACCGGCTCTACGTCGAGGCCGACGCCTCGCTGGTCGAGGTGAACCCCCTGGCGCTCACCCCCGGCGGCCTGATCGCCCTCGATGCCAAGGTCTCGCTGGACGACTCGGCGCTCTTCCGGCATCCCGAGTTCGCCTCCTTCAAGGGCGGAACCGGCCGCCCCGATCCGCAGGAGGCGATGGCGGCGGAGGCGGGTCTCAATTTTGTCAAGCTCGATGGTGACATCGGCATCATCGGGAACGGGGCGGGGCTCGTGATGTCCACACTGGACGTCGTCGCCCAGGCGGGCGGCGCCCCTGCCAACTTCCTCGACGTCGGCGGCGGTGCCGGCGCCGAGTCCCTGGCCAAGGCGCTCGAGGTGGTCGTGGCCGGGCCAGCCGTACGCTCCGTGCTGGTCAACATCTTCGGGGGCATCACCCGCTGCGACCTCGTGGCCGGTGGGATCCTCGAGGCCCTCGGCCGGACGCGCGTGGAGGTACCGATCGTGGTGCGGTTGGAGGGGACGAACGCACCGGAGGGCAGGGAGATCCTCGCCCGAGCTCACCATCCAGGGGTCCGTGCCGCCGCGGGCATGTCGGAGGCGGCACAGCAAGCTGTGGAGGCTGCGAGATGAGAATGTTTCTTGGCGGTTCGAAGGGGTTCAGCCTGTACGAGGACGGCGATGTCACGCAGGCGTCCGGCCAGGGGGTGCTCTGCCTCGTGCGGACCGCCGAGGGCGGTGTCCTGGCGGGGGCGGCGGGCGGCCAGGTGCTGGCATGGTCTGGCGTGGGCGACGCCAGGGTCCTCGCAAAAGACCTCGGCGATGCGGTCACCTCCCTCGCGCTCGCCCGCAGCGGCCGGCTGATCGCGGGCTGCCTTCCCGTGGGGGCCTGGCGAAGCAAGGACGTCGGCGAGTCGTGGACGCCGATCAGGACCCTGGCCAGCTCGCCGGGGGCCGAGTCATGGACGGGCGGCGATGGCGCCGCAGCCCTCCCGGTGTCCGCCGCAGCGGTCACCGCGGTGGGCACCCACCACAAGGATTCCAAGACCATCTACGTCGGCATCCAGGTCGGCGGGGTCTACCGCTCCCGAGACGGGGGCAAGAGCTGGTACAACCTCGGCCTGCCCTGTCCGGACGTGCACTCCATCCAGCTCTCTGCGGCCAAGCCCGAGCGTGTGTTCGTCACCACGGGGGGCGGCCCCGAGGAG
>DATGAX010000608.1:0-3767 GCA_035312965.1 Acidimicrobiales bacterium | reverse complement strand
CGGACGGCGGTGGCGGCCGGGGCCACCGGACTGGTCCTGGGCCGGCACCGCTCGGCCTCGCTCACCCCGGCCGCGGTGAAGGCGGCGGCCGGGGCAGTCGAGCACCTGCGGGTCGCCCTGGTCGGCGGCATCCCCTCCGCCCTGAGCGAGCTGAAGGCGGCCGGCGTGTGGACGGTGGGCCTCGATGCCGGGGCGGCTGGGTCCTTGTGGGGCCTGACCGTGGCCACCGAACCGGTCGCCCTGGTGCTGGGCGCCGAGGGCCACGGCCTCTCCCCGCTGGCCCGGGCCCGCTGCGATCTCGTGGTCGGCGTGCCCATGGCCGGCCCGTTGGACTCGCTCAACGTGTCGGCCGCTGCCGCCCTGGCCCTCTTCGAGGTGGCCCGGCGGCGTTCCGGCTTCGCGATTAACTAGTTATTTCGCGCTACGGACGGCGGACCCGTTCAGGCAGGGATCTGACCCTTCTGACGAGAAATTTTTCCTGGTAGACCCCCGTTTTTGGCGTGAAGGTCCCTTATGGGCCGGAAGGTGACGGTTGACACACCGGGCTCGGTGTGACTAGAAATAACTAGTCCATCTGATCAAGCATCGATGAGCCTCCTGCACTAGTCCACCAAATCACAGCCCGAGGTCACCGTAAATGTCCGTCACAGCTCTCGCCTCGCTCTCCGAACTCTCCGACGAGGAGCTCGCCATCCGCTTCCAGGGCGGCGATGCCCCGGCCTTGGAGGTCCTCATCCAGCGTTACCGGCGGTTCGCCCGGGCCAAGACCCGGACCTACTTCCTGGTCGGCGCCGACGCCGACGACGTCGAGCAGGAGGGCATGATCGGCCTGTACAAGGCGGCCCGGGACTTCCGGTCCGACCGGCAGTCCTCGTTCCGGGCCTTCGCCGAGCTGTGCGTGACCCGCCAGGTCATCAGCGCCATCAAGGCCGCCACCCGCCAGAAGCACCAGCCGCTCAACCGGTACGTCTCCATCTCGGGCGTCCGCGGCTCGGACGACCCGGCCGAGGGCGCGGTGGAGGAGCTCCTCGACGACCACCGGGCCGCCGACCCGGCCGACGAGGTGGTCTCGCAGGAGCAGATCGAGCACATCCGCCGCTCGATGGCCGAGAACCTGTCCACCCTCGAGGTCGAGGTCCTGCGCCTCTACGTGGAGGGCAAGTCGTACAACGAGATCGGCAGCCACCTCGGCCGCCACGTCAAGTCCATCGACAACGCCCTGCAGCGCATCAAGCGCAAGCTGGATCAGCACATGACGACGAACGAGGACGAGAACGAGCTGGCCCTCGCCAGCTAGAGCCCCTCAGGGCTAAGCGGTGCCGAGACCGCGACAGGTAGGGAGCGATCCCGGGCGACGGCGGACCGCCACCCGGGACCACCGATCATCAGGAATTGAAGGTGGAGCTGCCCACGCGGGTGAGATAGGCGCCTGACGTCATCGACTCGTGGAATCCGCCGGCCACGGAGTTGGTCTGGCCCCCGTTGGCGACGTTGCCGGTTCCGCCGGAGATGGTCGACCCGACGCTGATCGCGTTGTTGCCGATGCCACCGAGAACCGACACGAAGCTGGCGCCGAAGCTGGTGCAGCCCGGGTTGACGCTCACGTTGCCGCCTCCGGCCACGTTCGAGCAGCCGCCGAGCACGGTCGCCTCGTCGACGGTAGCGGTGTTGAAGTAGCCACCGACGATCGAGGCCACATCGCCGGTTACCGTGTTCTCGCCGCCCCCGCTGACCGACGACTCGTTGGCGCCGGCGGTGTTGGCATAACCGCCGCTGACGGTGGAGCCCAGTCCGGACGCGGCGTTGACGTAGCCACCCAACACGGAGGCGATGCTTCCCGTGGCGGTGTTGTTCTGGCCGCCCGATACGGATGACTCGGTTCCGGTAGCGGAGTTGGACGCTCCACCGGTGATCGACTCTGCGCCGGTATTGCAGGGCCCGGTCGGGATGCTGCCGGGGCCGGCGATGTTGTCGCAGCCGCCCATCACCGAAGACACGGGATCGGTCACCACGTTGTACCACCCGCCCGTCGCGGACCCGAAGGGCGCGGTCACCGCGTTGAATTCGCCCCCGAGGAGGCCGCCATAGCTGGTGAAGCTCTGACCATTGCCGATGACAAGGTTGTGGGATCCGGTCTGCGATCCCGGGGTCTTGTTGTATCCGACGATGACGTTCCCGAGGCCGTTGGTGGTGGTCTCGCTACCCGTCCCGTTGACGACCTGCAGGTTCTCGCCCGACAGCCGCAGCGTCTGTTCGCCGTTGACGGTGGTTCGGGAAACGCCGGTCAAGGTCTTCTTGAGGGTCGCCACCTGAGACTGCAGGCTCGAAACGGTGCTGGTGAGGGAGGTGACCTCGGAGTCGAGAGTGCTCACCGACGACTGTGTCCCGACGCTCAATGTGGTGTCCCCTACAGGGCAGGTCCCGGAGCTCTGGTAGGTGAGCGCCCCGGTGCCCGAGGCGCAGAGGGTGTACCCGGTGACGGCGGTGGGACCGACCGCGGTGGGACTGGCGTAGGCGAGCCTCATACCGATGAACGCTCCTGCGATCATTACGAACCCGGCTCCCAGGAGGTAGATAGCCAGCCGGGCCCAACGATTCACCGGCCGTATCGGCGCGGGGTCGGGCGGCCGAACAGCGTTGTCCGAGCAAGTCATTTGACGTCCCTTCTTGGATCCTGCCAACCGCCATGGTTGTGACAGGTGGTCGGGGTCCGATTGGGCTCCCCAGAGGAAGGGCATGTCAGTGCGCCGGCGCAGCGGCTTGACCGATCTCTGACCGAGAACGCTACACCCAACGGTCTATGGCAACCGGAACGAGTAGCACGGCGTCCCGACAGGCTCGACCGTGACGGGGAGCGCACCGTACGATCTGGCGCCGTGGCCGATACCCCCCAGACCGCCGACCGGACCGATCTCGGCGAGGTGCGCCAGCTCCGATTCGAACGGCCCCCCGGCGCCACCAGTGTCCTCCTGGTCCGCCACGGTGAGTCCATACCGGCCCGACCCGACGTGCCGTTCCCCCTGGTCATGGGGCACGGCGACCCGGAGTTGGATCCCCGGGGGATCGAGCAGGCGGGGCGGATCGGGGACCGGCTGTCCCGGCCCCGCTTCGGCGAGAAGATCGCGGCGATCTACGTCACCAACCTGAGGCGCACCGCCGAGACCGCGGCTCCGTTGGCCGCCGCTCTGGGCATGGAGCCGATCGTCGAATCCAACCTCCGCGAGGTGTTCCTCGGGGAATGGGAGGGCGGCCTCTACCGAATCAAGATCCTGGAGGGTGGTCCGATCGCCGAGCGGCTCATGCGGGAGGGACGATGGGACGTCGTCCCCGGGGCCGAGTCGGACGAGTCGCTGATCGGACGGATCCGAGCCGGCATCGGGGCCATCGCAGCTGCACACCCGGACGAACTGGTGGCCGTGTTCACCCACGGGGGGGTGATCGGGCGGGCGATGGCGGAGGCGACCGGGGCCAAGCCGTTGTCCTTCTCCGGAGCGGCCAACGGGTCGATCAGCGAGATCGTGGTAATGGCGGACCGGTGGGCGGTGCGCTCCTACAACGACACCGCCCACCTCGAAGACCTGTAGCGCCCGCCCCGAGCAGAGCCGGCCGGGCAACCAGCGCCGACAGTGACGTTCGGCTCTGTTCGGGCATGCAGTCGAGGTTCACGCTGAACTTGTGGCCGTAGTGCCGGTGTCCGAACCACTTGTCATCCGAGATGGTCCGGCTGCCCCGGTGATCGAGATGCGGGGGGTCGAGAAGCGGTACCG
>DATGAX010000607.1:0-2679 GCA_035312965.1 Acidimicrobiales bacterium | reverse complement strand
CTCGGCCGGCGGCACGGCCAGCAGGACGATGTGGGCGAGGGGGGCGATGGCATACGACCATTCGATGTCGAGCGTGGCTTCCCCGGACCAGTTCGCTGCTCCGGCCGGACCCGACAGGCCGTTGCCGTGATACGTGTTGTTGTAGGTGGGCGCCCCGTTGGGGTAGACCTCGTCGAAGTTGGGGTTGGGCAGAGTGGGGAAGAACGTGTCGTGGAAGAACTGCAGGTCCTGCTGGGCCGTCGGGCTGCCGTAGGAGTCGACCAGCACGATCGTCTGCCCCTGGCCCAGGTCGCCCGAGTCGTGCAGCGCGGTGACGTCGTAGGCGTCGGCGATCTGCTGCGGCGTGTAGCAGTGGAAGTAGGCGTAGGTCTTGACCGTCCCGCTCACGTCGGGCGTCGGTGCGGTGCAGGCCGCGGCTCCTCCGGCCGGGGCCGCCGGCGTGTCCGGCGCCTGGATGGCGAGCGGCACCAAGCGGGCCGCCGCCTGCACCGCAGAGGAGCCGCCTACCGAACTCCCGACGAACGCGAGCAGCGTCCCCGACAAAAGAAGCCGAGCCCTGATGGACATCTCATTCCCCCTGACGTGTACCGTCGCCCACCGCCGATGTGTGGGGTCGGTCGGAATGTAGCCATTTCATCGTCTCAGGGCAACAAATTCCATTCCTGGCCGAATGGGCCCCGTCGCCGGCTGGCCGGTCGGAACTACCCGGCCTGCGCCACTTGGAATACGACGTCGTGGTAGCCGTAGTCGGCGAAGGTGTCGGAGAATTTCACGCGCGCCGTGAAGTACCCCTCGTTGTTGAGGGATTCCGGGAAGAGATAGGCCCAGTTGACCGTGGTGCCCGGCGGAACCTCGTTGGGAGCGCTGGCTCCGTAGTTCCCGTACAGCTCGCTGCTGTTGGGCCCGTACAGCTCGAGGTCGAGCTGAAGGTTGACCGTCGCCCCGTCCCCGGAGTTGGTCAGCGAGTAATCGAGGGTGAAGCCGGAGCCCAGGGCGACGGGGTGCAGGGTCACGTCGGCCGCGTCGATGGTGACGTTCGCCGCTCCGGCCGCGTGGACCGGCTCCGGCGGCGGGGTTGTCACGTGGAATGTCGTGTCCTGGGACCCGAACTCGGTGTGGGAGTCCCGGAACGACACCTGGACGGTGAAGGTGCCGTCGTTGTGCAACGAGTCGTTGGCCAGGTACCTCAGGTCGGCCCGGCCCCCCGGGGCAATGTCCGACAGCGATGTGCCCCAATGGCCGAATGAGCTTCCGTCGGGGCCCGTAAGGGAGACATCGATCTGGAGGTACTCGGTCGTGGCGTCCCCGTTGTTGACGAGTCCGTAGTCGACGGCCCAGAGCTCGCCGGTCTTGATCTCGGCCGGCTCCGGCCGGAGATAGTCGATGCTCACATTCGCGCCCATCGGACCCCTTCCACCGCGAAGGTTGGTGACTGTACATGGGGACATGACACCGGTGTCACCTGTCATCTACGAAGCTATGCTGCCAACGGGTCCTCGAGCATCGAGGGCCCCGGGGGGACAATTGAGACACAACCGCAGGTTGCGTGTTCTCGCCCTGGCGTCGACGGTCGGTATTGCGGCGCCGGCGTGCAGCGGTGGGGCGACCAGTTCGATCGGGACGAGCGTCGTGCAGCCGACCAGCCGGCTGACCCCGGGTGGTACGCCCGATCCCAACGGTCTCCTCAGGTACGGAGTGGACTTCCCCAGCGAGTTCACCCCGAACTCGTTCGATCCCGGGGCCAGCCAGAACTCCTGCGACAAGATCGACGAAGGCCTCATATACGACTCGCTCACAGAACTGAGCGCCACCGGACAGCTCGAACCCGGGCTGGCCCAGTCGTGGTCTTTCACACCCGGCGGTAGCAGCCTGACGCTCCACCTCCGGCCCGGCGTGACCTTCTCCGACGGCAGCCCGGTGGACGCGGCGGCGGTCAAGGCCGCCATCCTGCACAACAAGAAGAGCTTCCTCCGCACTTCTCTGCAGGTGATCCAGAGCATCACGGTGGACGACCCGCTCACGCTGACGCTCAACCTCAACACCCCGACGCCCGCCGACCTGCTGTACGCGTTCAACGACCTCGACGGCATGATCTCCGATCCCGCCGCCCGCGACCTGGGCAAGAATCCGGTCGGGTCGGGGCCGTACGTCCTGGTCTCGGCCGACGCCAGCCGGATCGTCCTCAAGAAGAACGCCAGGTACTGGAACGCGGCGGCCTACCAGCCCGCCGAGATCGATTTCGTCCAAGTGGCGACGGGGCCTCCCTCGATCGCCGCCCTGGAGGCCGGGTCCATCGACATGACCCAGTTCGAACCCGAGTCGCTGTCCACCGTGAAGGGGGACTCCGCTCTCGGGTACGCCCTCCAGCCATCGCACGAGTTCCTCACGGTGCAATTCCGACTGGATACCACTCCGGTCAACAACCAGCTGGTGCGCCAAGCCGTCAATTACGCCATCAACCGCAACGAGATCAACGCGGTGGCGCTGGCCGGCACGGGACGGGTCACCGACGAGACGTTCTCCTCCGACCAGACGGTCGCCTTCAACCAGTCGGTGGCCGACGAGTACACCTACAACCCGGCTAAGGCCAAGCAGCTCCTGGCCCAGGCCGGCTTCCCCCACGGTGTGACCGTCTCCCTGGTGATACCGGCCGGGGTGGCCCTGTCCGAGCGGGAGGCT
>DATGAX010000606.1:0-3128 GCA_035312965.1 Acidimicrobiales bacterium | reverse complement strand
AAGAGAAGCGCTTCTAGCCGGTGTCGCTCCACGGGCGGCACTCCGCGAAGGACACCGCACAGTTCAGCCCCTCCGCCGCCACGGCCGCGCGCCCGGACGAGGACCAGCCTCCCGGGGAACGAACCCCCGGGGAACGACCCCCCGGCGACAGGGCCCCCAGGCAGAAGGAGGAGAGCGGCCTCGGGTTCCTGCGAGA
The DNA here is from genome assembly GCA_035312965.1 of Acidimicrobiales bacterium. Classification (GTDB taxonomy): domain Bacteria; phylum Actinomycetota; class Acidimicrobiia; order Acidimicrobiales; family Palsa-688; genus JAKCDU01. Next base: position 2,932 of record DATGAX010000606.1, on the reverse strand, counting down.
GCTGCCGATCCTCATCCTGATCGCGTTCGTGATCGCGATCGTCATCAAGACCTTCGTCGTCCAGGCCTTCTACATCCCGTCAGAGTCGATGCAGAACACGCTGCTGGTCAACGACCGGGTGCTGGTTTCGAAGTTCATCTACAAGTTCAAGGACCCCCGGCCCGGCGACATCGTGGTCTTCGTGGCGCCGCCGGCTGCGACGGGTAGCCTGCCCGAAGCGCCCACCGGCATCGCGGGTTTCTTCAACTCCCTGAAGGAGGGCCTCGGCCTGCCCTCCAGCCAGCGGGACTTCATCAAGCGGGTGGTGGCGGTGGGCGGTGACACGGTGCAGGTCAAGAACAACGCGCTCTATGTCAACAACGTCCGCAAGGACGAGCCCTACCTGAAGGATCACAATCCCGCGACGATGGGGATGGGGGACTACGGCCCGACCAAGGTGCCGAAGGGCCAGCTGTTCGTGATGGGCGACAACCGCTCCAACTCCGACGACTCGCGGATGTTCGGCACCATCGCGAAATCCAGCGTGCTCGGCCAGGCCTTCCTTCGTATCTGGCCGGTGAACCGCTTTCACTTCTTCTAGACCCGACTCTTCTAGACCCGACGCCTCGAGGGCCGCGCGCTTCATAATGCCCGACGTGGCATACAAGGCGACCTACCGGACCCGGACCTACCTCACCAAGGGTCGCATCGCCCGCACCCAGCCGGTGCCGGGCCTGCACCTGGAGCGGGGTCTGCTGGCAGACGGCGCCTCCCTCGTGGGCGGCATCGACGAGGTGGGTGTGGGCGCGTGGGCGGGTCCCGTTGCCGTCGGTGCCGTTGTCCTGGACCCCGGCGACCGGATCTACAAGCTGCGTGACTCCAAGCTGCTCGACCCGGCCCGGCGGGAATGGCTGGCCGAGCGGGTGCGGGGCCGCTGCGTCGGCCACGGCGTCGGCCTCGCCTGGCCGAACGAGATCGACGAGGTGGGCCTCTCCGAGGCGATCCGGCGGGCCGGCGCAAGGGCGGTGGCGGCGCTGCCCGTCGCACCCGACGTCTTCCTCGTCGACGGCAAGTGGAACTTCATCGGCGACCGGGCCCGGATGGTGGTCCGCGGCGACTGCGAATCGGTTTCGATCGCGGCGGCCTCCATCGTCGTGAAGGTGGCGAGGGACTCCCTGATGTCGTCGCTGTCGGAGCTGTATCCGCACTACGCGTTCGAGGCCAACAAGGGGTATCCGGCGCCCCGGCACCTGTGGGGGCTGTCTGCGTTCGGGCCGTCCCCGATCCACCGCCGGCTCTACGCCCCCATCCGCAAGCTCGTCGACGAGGGGGTGCCGGGCAGGCTGCTCGAGCAGCAGGCAACTCCGGATAGTCTGAGGCCGTGAGCGCCGAAGACCTGGAACGTTTCGAGACCGACCTCGAGCTGGCCCTGTACAAGGAGTACCGGGACGTCCTGCCGATGTTCCGGTACGTCGTCGAGACCGCCCGGCGCTTCTACCTGTGCAACGGCTACCACCTCGACCAGCACGAGAACGGTGGGGACACCTGGTTCGAGCTGACGCTCTCCGACGCCTGGGTCTGGGACGTCTACCGCCCCTCCCGGTTCGTGACCAGGGTGGCGGTCCGGACGTTCCGTGACGTCAACATCGAGGAGCTGAAGCACCCCGAACGCAGCGCCGACCCGCTGGGCCGGTTGACGGACTAAGCGTCGAGCGCGGTGACGAGGCTCTCCTGGAGGGACCCCAGGTAGTGCAGGACCGCAAGCGGCCACTGGGCGGGGTCGCTTGGGTTGGGGAAGGAGTCGAACGTCTCGTCGGTGACGCCGAGGCGCACCCCCATCGCAAGGCGAAGGTCCGTCAGGAGGACGAGCCAGGCCTCCTGCTCCTCTTCGGTCAGGGGGCGGCGATCCCTGGCATCCAGGTACTCGAGCACCCGCTCGGCCGTCTGCCGCTTGTGGCTGAGGAGGTCGTCGCCGGCAAGCTCGCGGAAGTCGGCCTCGAGCGTGGGGTCATCGATGCTTGCCGAGGGGAACAGCCGGGCCATCACCGGGTCGCCCGGCTCGCGGTCGGCCTCGAGGAGCTCCAGGTACTCCCGGACGATGCCCTTGAGCAGTTCGCCCTCTTCCTCGGTGAGCGCCACCCGCACCTGACCCCGGCGACGCCGGAACAACGGGCTCAGGCGTCCTTGGTCATGGTTGCCCACAACCCATGAGCGTGCAGGCGGTAGACGTCCATCTCCGCCTTCTCCCGGGGGCCGGCCGAGACGACAGCCCGGCCCCGATGGTGCACGTCGAGCATGAGCTTCGTGGCCTTCTCCCGGGAGTAGCCGAAGAGCTTCTGGAAGACGTACGTCACGTAGGACATGAGGTTGATGGGATCGTTCCATACGATGACGACCCAGGGAAACTGTGGTTCGGCGACCTCGTCCTGGTCAGGGCGGTCGATCGTTTCCGGCTTGGACGGCGCCGCGGACGTCATGCCCACAGCCTATCTTCATGGAACCAATGCGCAAGAACCCGGACGCACGAAGCGACGTGCAGAGAATCGGCGAGAACGCCGCGGCCGACCTGCTTGCGGCGGAGGGCTGGACGGTCCTGCACCGCAACTGGAGCCTGCGCCTCGGCGAGTTGGACATCGTCGCCCGGCGGGAGGGCTGCCTCGTCTTCGTGGAGGTGAAGGCCCGCCGGGCCCCCGCCTACGTCGATCCTGCCTTGGGCGTGGACTGGCGCAAGCAACGCCAGCTTCGCCGGGTGGCCCAGGCCTACCTCGCCCTCGAGCGACCGGTGTTCACGGAGTGCCGCTTCGATGTCATGGGGGTGGTGGTCGGCCCGAGCGGGGTCGAGGTCACCCGCCTCGAGGCGGCGTTCTGATGGCGGCCTGATGGCGGCGACCCCCCCCGAGGTGCCCCCCGAGGCGCCGGGTAACGGGGAGGCGCCGCCCCGGCGCCGGCACCG
>DATGAX010000605.1:0-5592 GCA_035312965.1 Acidimicrobiales bacterium | reverse complement strand
TCGAAATCCGGCGCGGTGTCGTTGATGGAAAGACCCACGGTCCTCTCCTCTCGATCAGGGGCACGTAGTTTGAGGGTCGACCCTACCCGCTGGCCGGCGATTACCTGTCAGGTCTCGCGGGCCCTGAGCTCTTGCCGGGTTTCGCGGTCCCGGATCAGGTCGGTGTCAGCGTCGCGGAACCGTCGCCCCGCAGCGCGCCCCTCCACCCTTGGCCCCATTCGAAGGTCTTGGTCACGAGCGTGTCGTAGCACTTGACGTCGATGAGGAACGGGAGCTCGACGGTGCCCGCCTCGGTGTCCTGCCAACTGCTCTGGCCGGGGAAGTGGACCATCCATTCCCACGCGAGGTGCAATGACGCATTGGGCATGGCCACCTGGATGGTTGCGGTGTCGATGAAGTTGCCCCAGAGGCCCTTGTCCGCCGTCCGGACCTTCTTCCGGAATTCCCAGCTGGCCGTCATGTGCCACTCGTAGTACGCCGGCCAGCTGTCCGACTTCATGGTGAACATCTGCCAGATCTTGGTCTGGCCCCCCTCCAGAACCCCGTGGAATCCCGGCGGGTAGCAGTGGGCGAAACCGCCCTCCTCGATCTTGATGTTGGCGTCGCCGCTGCAGGTCATCTTGATGACCTTGTCCACCACGTCGAGCCCTTTGCTCACCAGGTCAATCGCGTTCGGTTCATCAGCCATCTTCTGGAAGTTCCCTTCGGTTCGAGTGGTCGCGGGCTACTCGGCCACCGCGTCGGCCGTGTAGTTCTGGTTGATGATGTTCATCGACCCCTTGAAGTCGTCGGCTGTCGGGGTCTGCTCGGCCTCGCCCGTGCCCGCCGCGCTCGAGTCGGAGCTGGCCGCCGAGGCGTCCTGCTGCACAGGCTGCCAGGCGGTGCCGTCCCAGTAGTAGAAGCCGTCCTCGGACAGCTGCCGGCCTTGTGCGTCAGTGGCCATGTACCCCACCCTTTCCGTTGGTTGCTCGACTCGGTTGCTCGACTCGGCGGGAGAGTCAACACGACCAGAGCCGGGTGAGGGTCACTTTTGGCCGATTGGCTACACGTTGGGTGGCTTCCGCCGGGTTGCCGGGCATGAGCCCAGGGGCTTGGCGCGGCCCGCGGAACCGGCCGGTCAGGCGGTGAAGCAGCCGCCCTTCTCGGGTCCTCCACTAACGTTCGCCCCGGTGCTCCGCCGTCGATTCCGCCGGGCCGTCGTCCGCTACCACATCCGCCGCCGGGTCTACCGCTTCCAGCGGCGGGCCACCCGCAACGTCATGCGGCGCATCGGGTTGTAGCCGGTGTTCGACCTGGACACCTTCATCTCCGACTGCCGGGTGGCGGCGGCCGAGACCGAGCCCCGGCTGGCCATCAAGGAGCTGCTCAGCCGGGCTCTGACCGATCCGGCCGGTATCGAGGCGGCCATCCCCGTCTCGGAAGCCGAGCTCTCGCCGCTCTACCAATCCGACGACCTGACGATCATGAAGGTCATCTGGGCGCCCGGCATGCAGCTGCCGCCCCATGACCATCTGATGTGGGCCGCCATCGGCATCTTCGGCGGCCAGGAGGACAACACGTTCTTCCGCCGGGACCCCCAGGGCCTCGTGGCGTCCGGCGGCAAGCAGCTCGTCACCGGGGACACGGTGCTGTTGGGCGACGACACCGTGCACGCGGTGGTCAACCCGCGCCGGCACGCCTACACGGCGGCCATCCACATCTACGGCGGCGACTTCATCCGTAAGCCGCGCCACATGTGGGATCCCGAGACGATGGAGGAGCTGCCGGCCACGGCGGCCACCATGCGCCGCTACTTCGACGAAGCGAACGCCCGCTCGGTCAACTGAACTCGGGCATCACCTCGGCCGCGAACCGCTCGATCTGGGCCCGGCCGGCGTCCGGCCACCCGCACACCAGGTAGTCGTACCCGGCAGCGCGCCACTTGCCGGCGTGCTTGCGCGCCGTGTCCAGGTCGTCGAGGGAGAGCGAGCTGGCCCGCTTGATCGCGGCCGGGTCGCGCCCCGCCTCGGTGGCCAGGCCGTCGAGGTGGTCGTTGAGCTCCTTGAGCGAGTTCGGGGAGCCCCAGGCGTGCCACACGTCCGCGTAGCGGGCGACGAGGGGCATGGTGCGGCGCAGGCCGTTGCCCCCGATCCATATGGGCGGGTGCGGCTGCTGCACCGGGACAGGGCCAAGCCGGGCGTCTCGGAGGGACACCACCTTCCCCTCGTAGGACACGACGTCCCCTGTGAACAGGCGGGTCAGGATCTCGAGGGCATCCTCGAGGAGGTCGAACCGGGCCGGCGTAGGCGGGAAGGGAATGCCGAGCTCATGGTGCTCCTTCTCGAACCAGGCCGCGCCCAGGGACAGGTCCAGCCGCCCGTGGGAGGCGTGGTCGATGGTGACGGCCTGGGCGGCCAGGACGGACGGGTGCCGGTAGGTGACCCCGGTGACGAGGAGGCCGAGACGGATGCGGGACGTCACCCCGCTGAGGGCGGCCAGCGTGGTCATCCCCTCGAACGTCTCTCCCGGGCCCTCCCCGAACATGGGCTGGAAGTGGTCGAATCCCCAGGCCCCCTCGAAGCCGAGGTCCTCAGCGAAGCGGACCCGGCTGACCACCTCGTCCCAGGGCACCCTCTGCTGGGCTACATCCAATCCGAAGCGCATCCCGTGAAGTTAGGCCGCCGCTTCGCCGCTTCGCCGGGTCGCCGGGTCGCCGGGTCGCCGGGTCGCCGGGTCGCCGGGTCGCCGGGTCGCTTCGGGCCGCCGGGTCGCTTCGGGCCGCTTCCCGCTTCGCCGCTTCGCCGCTTCGGGAAACTGTGAAGAGAAAGTGGTTCTGTGAAGGGAAAGTAGGGACTTCACGCTCAGGTTTGCTTCACAGAAAACGGGGCGGCGAAGCCGGCCGGGGCGGCCGGGACGGCCGGGATGCGCCTGAACGGATGCGCCGGGAAGGACGCCGGGGTGCCCGGACCCTCCCGGTCCGAAGGCACGCCGGGTAGTTTGCCCGGTATGCGATTCGGAATCTGGCCCTCGCCGCAGCAGTCATGGGAGGACACCCTCGAGTTGGTCCGCCACTGCGAGGCCACCGGATGGGACTCCGTGTACTTCGCCGACCACTTCATGCCCAACGGGCCGGACACCGAGCCGCTCGACGGCGACAGCCTCGAATGCTGGTCGGTGCTGTCGGCTCTGGCGGCCCAGGTGCCCCGGGTGCGGTTGGCACCGCTGGTCACGAGCGTCACATACCGCCACCCGGCCGTGCTGGCCAAGATCGCGGCGGCCGTCGACCTGATCAGCGGCGGCCGGCTCACGCTCGGCCTGGGTGCCGGATGGCAGGAGAACGAGCACGCGTCCTACGGGCTGGAGCTGGGCACGATCAAGGAACGCATGGACCGTTTCGAGGAGGCGGTCGAGATCGTCGCCTCGATGCTCCGTCAGACCCGCACGACCTTCAAGGGCAGGTACTTCGAAGTGACGGACGCGCCCAACCAGCCGACGCCGGCCCAGGAGCGGCTCCCCATCCTGATCGGCGGGGGTGGTGAGAAGCGGACGCTCCGGATCGCCGCCCGCTGGGCCGACGAGTGGAACTACTGGTCGACCCCCGACGTGCTCGAGCACAAGGTGGCCGTGCTCCGATCGCATTGCGAACAGCTGGGGCGCGACCCGGCGGAGATCCACGTCTCCACCCAGGCGCTCCTCTATCTATCCGAGGACGAGTCGTGGTTGGCCGGCAAACGCTCGGCCGACGGTGGCCAGCCGGTGATCGTCGGGACCCCGTCGGAAGTGGTCGAGATCGTCTCCAGGTACGCGGCCGCGGGCGCCGACGAGCTCATCATCCCGGCCTTCACCTTCGGTTCCACCCGTCGGGGCAAGGAGACGTGTGATCTCTTCATCACCGAGGTCGCCTCGCACTTCCGTTAGGCGTGGTGCCCCGGGCTGGCAGCCAACCCCCAAGCCCAGGGTCAGGGGGACGGCCGCAGGACGGTGTCGCAGTAGGTGCTGTCGGCGCCGAAGGGCCCGCCGCACTGCGTGCTCTGGGCGAACTGGGCGGCCTGCCCGTAGTCGAACTTGGTGCCCGGGTAGTCGACTCCGTACGTGAACGCCGACGAGGTCGAGTTGAAGGCGAACCAGGGGTAGATGCAGTACGGCCCGCCATACGAGGAGCAGTACTGGTCGACCTCCGCCTTGCCCCCGAAGTCGCTCACCGCGGCCCAGTTCGACGGAGCCGACCCGTCGGCGAACCTGACCGACTGGATCCGGAGCGGCGAGAAGCCGGCCCAGTGCGACGCGTCGTAGGAGTCGCAGTTGGTCTGGCCGGGCAGGCAGAACTGGGCCGCCGGAGTGGTGAACGGCGAAGTGTGCCCGATCTCCCACACGAAGGCGTTGGGCGTGTCATGGACGATGCCCCAGCCCAGGGCGTTGCCGATCTGCTGGGTCGAGAAGAAGGGGAGGAGCGGGCCGTACTTGCTGTTGAGCACGATCGTCCCCGCCTGCCCGGTCGAGAGGTCGGTCACCGTCACGTTCCATCCCTGTGACCGGGAGACGACATGGAAGTGGATCGAGATGGTGTCGCCGGCCGTCATCACCAAAGGCTGGTTGGTCGAACCCTGGTACAGCTCGGCGTTGAAGGCGGCCGTCTCGGCATTGTTCTGCGTGCTGACCTGCCATACCGGTGAGCAGACGGTGAACTTGTCGGGTGCGTACGACACGTTGAAGCCGCCGTCCGAGCTGCAATTGTTGACCACGGCGTCGGGATAGAACTGCACCTCGAGAAAGCCCTGGTTGAACAAGGCGTGGGGGTTGGGGTCGCTCACCGTGCCGCCCCACCAGAAGGTCGGGCCCACTGACGAGACCGGCACCGCGCCGTCGCTGGGCAGGACGACGTTCCACGTGAGGTCCTGCGCCGAACCGGCGAGCGACGAGACAGGATCGAGCTCCGGCTCGTCGTGGCCCGTGCATCCGGCCGTGTACCAGATGGGGTTCCCGGCCACGGCGGCGAAGTGGTGGGCTACGCAGTCGCCGGCCCCCGAGACCGACGAAGAGGCGCTCGCCGCGACGCGCTGAGAGACGGGCGGAGCGCCGCCCAGCACGGCTCAGCTAGGCCCGGTCCCCCCGGGCCCGAGAGCCGCGACGGGCCGGATCGCGCAGCCGGGCCAGGACCGGGTGCGGTTCGGCTTCGACCAGCTCGTCGAGGTTGGACTGCATGCGACCGAGGACCTCCTCGTAGCAATGCCGAACCACGCCCGGGTCGCCGGCCGCGTCGGGTCCGTGGTCCCACTGCAACGGTTCGCACACCCGGACCGTCACCTTGGCCGGAAGAGGCCAGGTCGGCACCGGCGCCGGCACCAGCCCCCACGGCAGACCGGCGACGAACGGGATGACCTTGACCCGCAGCCGCCGGTCGACGCCGAGCCGGTGGGCCAGGCGATCGCCCCGGCTCAGGACGAAGATGGCGTCGTGGCTGCCGTGGGACACCACCGGAACGACCGGCACCTGGTAACGCAAGGCGAGCTTGACGAATCCCGCGTGCCCCCGCAGGTCGACGTGGTGCCGCTCCGTCCAGGGCCGGTAATCGTCCTGGTCCCCGCCCGGGTACACCAGCACAGAGTGGCCGGC
>DATGAX010000604.1:0-2067 GCA_035312965.1 Acidimicrobiales bacterium | reverse complement strand
CACCGGAGGAGACGAGCCACGCCCGTGAGGATCTGCGCTGGATCCAGGAGGTGACCGGCCCCACCCGCGACCTGGACGTCCTGCTGCACGAATGGCCGTCGATGGTCGAGCCCGTCCCGGCCGCCATGTCCGGGGACCTGCAACCGCTGGTGGATCTGCTGCACAAGGAGCGCCAGACCGCGTTCTCCACCATGCGCCGGCATCTCCGCAGCCGCCGTTACGTCGCGGCGTGGGACCGCTGGAAGGCGGTGATCGCGCAGCCCGCCTTCCAAGGCCCCGAAGCCGGGCACCCGATCGGGGACATGGCCGGGCGGCGCATCAGGGCGGTGTACGACGGGATGGTGAAGATGGGGTCCGCCATCGACGAGTCGTCGCCCCCCGAGGCGCTCCACGACCTGCGCAAGCGGGGCAAGGAGCTCAGGTATCTCCTGGAGCTGTTCGGCGGGATGTGGCCGGCGGAGCACGTCAAGCCGCTCGTGTCCACGCTCAAGGGGCTGCAGGACGAGCTGGGTCACTTCCAGGACGACGAGATCCAGGTCAAGGAGCTGCGCAGCCTGGGCCCCGAGCTGGCCGCCGCGCCGGGCGGGACCGACTCGCTCATCGCCCTCGGCTTCGTCGTCGAGGGGCTCACCGCCCGCCAGAACCAGGCGCGGCAGGACTTCGCCCGGCGCTTCGCCGACTTCTCCCGGCCGGCCACCCGCCAGATCGTGCGACGGACCTTCAGATGAAGGTCGTGGCGACGTACAACATCAAGGGCGGGGTCGGTAAGACGTCGGCCGCCGTGAACCTGGCCGCCCTCGCCGCCCGCGACGGCTTCCGCACCCTCTTGTGGGATCTGGACCCGCAGGGCTCGGCGACCTACCTGTTCCGGGTCAAGGCGAAGGTGCGGGGCGGCGTGCGCAAGCTGATCGAGCGCCGGTCCGACCTGGAGGATCTGCTCAAGGGCACCGACATCGAAGGCCTCGACCTGCTGCCCGCCGACTTCTCCTACCGCCACATGGATCTCGCCCTGGGGGACACCAAGCACCCCGAGGCCCGGTTGGGCCGCATCCTCGGCCAGGTCGCCGACGACTACGACCTGGCCATCCTGGACTGCCCGCCCTCCATATCCCTGGTCTCCGAGAGCGTCTTCGAGACGGCCGACGCCCTGCTGGTCCCCCTGATCCCGGCCACCCTGTCGGTGCGCACCTTCGAACAGCTGCTGCGCTTCGTCCAGGACCAGGTCGCCGATCCACCGGACGTGGTGGCCTTCTTCTCCATGGTCGACCGGCGCAAGCGCCTGCACCGCGAGGTCGTGGACGGTCTCGGCGGCCTCTACCCCCAGGTGGCGGCGGCCGCCATACCGGCGTCCTCGGAGGTGGAGCGGATGGGCGTCGACCGGGTCCCCCTGGTCGTGCGGGCGCCGGCCCATCCGGCCGCCCGCGCCTACGCCGAGCTGTGGCAGGAAGCGGTGGCCCGGCTGGGCCTCCGGTAGGTTGCCGGCATGACCTCGGTCGACGCCGGGCTTGTGGAGATCCTCCGGTCGCGGCAGGCCGATATGACAGCACAACTGTCAGAACTGGTGAGCCGCGAGTCGCCGTCCGACGACCTCGGGTTGCTGGCCCGTTGTGCCGAGGCGGTCGCCTCGCTCGGCCGATCGCTGCTGGGGGAGGCGCCCCAGGTGGTGGAGGCGGGTGGCCGCTCCCACCTGTTGTGGCGTATCGGGCCGGCGCCGTCGGTCATCCTGGTCGGCCACTACGACACGGTGTGGCCGGCCGGCACGCTGGCCCGCTGGCCGTTCGAGGTCGACGGCGGCCGAGCCACGGGTCCCGGTGCGTTCGACATGAAGGCGGGCATCGTGCAGCTGTTCCACGCCCTGGCCGTGCTGCCCATCGGAGCGCAGGCCGGGAGCTCGGGCGTAGCCGTCGTCCTGACCGCCGACGAGGAGCTGGGCTCGCCGACGTCGCGCCGGCTGATCGAGGAGACGGCCGCGGGCGGCCGGGCGGCACTGGTGCTGGAGCCGAGTGCCAGGGGGGCGCTCAAAGTGGCCCGCAAGGGGACGTCCATGTACGAGGTCAGGGCCGTCGG
>DATGAX010000603.1:0-3338 GCA_035312965.1 Acidimicrobiales bacterium | reverse complement strand
CAGTTCTCCGCCAGCCACTGCTTGACGTCCGTTACGGCGTCGGTGGTTTCTGTGGTCGACATGCGAAAGACCTCCGTGACAAAGCGTCACTTGCAACTTATCGCCCGCATCGGCAGGCCGACCAGCTGACCCGGCCCGGTGCCGCGCTACCTTGCCGAAATGGCTTCCCGGACGACCACGTACCGGCACCGGGTGCGCTACCTGGAAGCCGACCAGCAGGGAGTCGTGTTCAACATGTGGTATCTCGGCTATTTCGACGAGGCCATGACGCTCTTCCTCGAAGAGGGCGGACTGGACTACACCGACATGCTGGGTGACGGCTTCGACGTCCAGCTGGTCAGGAGCGAGATCGACTGGAGCGCCCCGTTGCGCTGGCCGGGCGAGGCCTGCGTAGAGGTCGGTCTCGACCGCCTGGGCACCACGTCGTTCACCCTGCGCTTCGACGTGCGGGCCGGCGCCGATCCTGGTGTGGTGGCGACCGGCCGCACCGTCTACGTGGTGGTGGCGACCGACGGTTCGGGCAAGCGGCCGATCCCGGCCCGGCTGGCCGTTGCCCTCGGCGCCCCGACTTGAGCCCGCCGGACCGGGGAGACGTCGAGCGGGCCGTAACCCTGGCCGCCGAGCTGCTGACCGACGCCGCCGCCCGCCGCCGGCCGGCCGAGCGCCGCCAGGCGGCCCGCATGGCCCGGCTGCTGGGGGATCCCGACGGTCGTGCCGCCATCCTGGCGATGACGGACGAGGTCCTGCGCATCCCCGCCCCGCGCCGAGCGGCCCAGGTGCTGGCCGGGATCACCCGGCACGGCCGCCACCCGTGGGACGACCTGCGGGCCGCCCGCTACCTGCAGCCGTTCGACCGCCTGCTCCTGGTGGCCGGCGGGCGCCTGGCCCCGTGGCTCCCGGGGGTCGTCGTGCCGGCCGTCCGCCGCCGGGTGCAGGGCGAGATGTCCGGCGTCATCCTGCCCGCCGAGCCGGCCCGGCTGGCCCGCCATGCCGAGGACCGCCGGCGGTCAGGGATCGGGCTCAACGTCAACGTGCTCGGTGAGGCCGTCCTGGGCGAGGACGAAGCGCAGCGCCGCATGGAGGCCGTACTGGAGGTGCTGTCCCGGCCCGCCGTGGACTACGTGTCGGTCAAGATCTCGGCGATCTGCTCCCAGCTCGACGTCCTCGCCTTCGACGACGAGGTGGCCCGCATCGCGACCCGTATCCGCCCGCTTTACGAAGCGGCCCGGCGGCTGGACAAATTCGTCAACCTCGACATGGAGGAGTACCGCGACCTCGGGCTGACCACCACCGTGTTCAAGGAGGTGCTCTCCGAGCCGGCGTTCGTGGACATGCCGGCGGGGATCGTCCTTCAGGCCTACCTGCCCGACTCCCTTGCCGCCCTGGAAGACCTCGCCGGCTGGGCCCGGCGACGCCGCCCTCGTGGCGGGGCGCCGGTCAAGGTCCGGATCGTCAAGGGCGCCAATCTGGCGCTTGAGACCGTCGAGGCGGAGCTTCACGGCTGGCCCCGCGCCCCGTTCGCCGGCAAGGCAGAGACCGACGCCAACTACAAGCGGATGCTCGAGGTGGCGCTGGCCCCGGAGCTGGATGGGGCGCTGCGGGTCGGCGTGGCCAGCCACAACCTGTTCGAGGTGGCGTGGGCCGCCGTCCGCTCGGAGGCGGCCGGGGCCACCCAGCGGACGGAGTTCGAGATGTTGGAGGGCATGTCGCCGGCGGTGGCCGAGGCCGCCGCGGCCCGGTTCGGGCGCCTCCTGCTCTACGCCCCGGTGGTGGGCGCCGGCGACCTCGAGGCGGCCATCGCCTACCTGGTCCGTCGGCTCGACGAGAACAGCGGCGCCGAGAACTTCCTCGCCCACCAGTTCGACATGACCGTCGGCTCGCCGGCGTGGCAAGAGGAGGAGGCCCGCTTCAGGCGGGCGGTGGACGACGCCACGTCCGGCGCGGCCACCCCCGCCACCCGGCGCAGGCAGGACCGCCCCGCCGAGGAGGGAGCGGCGGCCGACACCGCGGCCGCCGGACCGGCACCGTTCCGGAACGAGCCGGACACCGACTTCACCGGTGAGGCCAACCGCCGGTGGGTCTGGTCGCACGTGGCGGGGGCCGCCGCCCCCGCCACGTACCACCCGGTCGTCGGCGGCCGGGCCTCGGGCGACCCGGTGACCGAGGACGGGATCGACCCGGGGCACCCCGACCGTCCCGCGTACCGCTGGGCGGCCGCGTCGGAGGACACGGTCGAGGTGGCCATTTCGGCCGCCCGGGCCGGGCAGGAAATGTGGCGGTCCATGCCGGCCGAGGAGCGGAGGTCGATCCTCCTCCGGGCCGCCGCCGGGCTGGTCCGGGCCCGGGGGCGCCTGATCGGGGTCATGGCCGCCGACTCCGGCAAGACGGTCCGCGAGGGCGACCCCGAGGTGTCCGAGGCCATCGACTTCGCCCGCTACTACGCCGGGCGCATCCCCGACGGCGGCGGCTTCGAGCCGTATGGGACGGTGGCGGTGGTGTCGCCGTGGAACTTCCCGCTGTCCATCCCGGCCGGGGGCGTCCTGGCCGCGCTGGCCGCCGGGAACACGGTGCTGCTCAAGCCGGCGCCGGAGACCGTGGCGGTGGCCGGTGAGCTGGCCCGGGTGCTGTGGGATGCCGGGGTGCCGCCCTCCGCTCTGCACTTCGTCCCGTGCGTCGACGGGGACGCCAGCCGGCGGCTGATCACATCCCCGGACGTCGACGCCGTGGTCCTCACGGGGTCCTGGGACACGGCCCGGATGTTCCTCGGGTGGCGCCCGGACCTCGACCTGCACGCCGAGACCAGCGGCAAGAACGCCATCGTGGTCACGGCCACCTCCGATCCCGACCAGGCCATAGCCGACCTGCTCCACTCCGCGTTCGGCCACGCCGGCCAGAAGTGCTCGGCCGCCAGCCTGGCCATCCTGGACGACGCCGTCCACGAAGACGGCCGGTTCCTGCGCCGCCTGGCCGACGCCGTGCGCAGCCTGCAGCCCGGCCCGGCCGACCGGCCGTCGACCACGATGGGCCCGCTCATACGGCCCCCCGAAGGCCCGCTGGCCCGCGCCCTGACGGGGCTGGAGGACGGAGAATCATGGCTGGTCGAACCCCGGCCCCTCGACGACCGGGGCTACCTGTGGAGCCCCGGCGTCAAGACGGGCGTGGCGCCCGGCTCCATGTTCCACCTGACCGAGTGCTTCGGGCCCGTTCTCGGGATCATGCGGGCCTCCGGCCTGGACCACGCCATCGCCCTGCAGTCCCAGCCCGCCTACGGGCTGACCGCCGGGTTGCAAGCCCTCGACCCGGCCGAGATAGAGCACTGGAGAGGCCGGGTCCAGGCC
>DATGAX010000602.1:0-2328 GCA_035312965.1 Acidimicrobiales bacterium | reverse complement strand
CGATGTGCTGGCCCCGACCCGTGTGCTCCCGCTGCAGGAGGGCGGCGAGGACCCCGATGGCCGCCTGCAGCCCCGTGTAGAGATCGGCGTGCGAGACGGCCTCGGGCTGGACCGGGAGGCCCAGCTTGCGGGCGGTGAGCTCCATGAGGCCCATCTCCGCGTGCATGACGGGGGCATAGGCACGCCGGCCGGCCGCCGGACCATCCTGGCCGTATCCGGTGATCGAGCAGTACACCACACCCGGGTTGTCGGCCCGGACCCGTTCGTAGCCGAGGCCCAGCCTGTCCATCACACCGGGGCGGAAGTTCTCGAGGATCACGTCGCAACGGGCCGACAGGCGCAGAAGGATCTGGCCGCCCTCCTCGGTCCTCACGTCGATCGAGATGCAGCGCTTGCCACAGTTCTGCTGGGCGAAGTACACGGGTATGCCCGAGACACGGGGCTGGGCCGTGCGGGTGAGATCCCCCTCCGGGGGCTCGACCTTGATGACGTCGGCGCCGAGGTCGGCCAGCGCCTTGGCGCAGCTCGGCCCCGAGAGCACACGGGACAGGTCGAGGACCCGGACGCCTTCCAGGGGGCTCGGGTGGGCCCGCTCGCTCACCGGTCGAACAGGGTGACGGTCAGGATCTTGCGGGCCTCGTCGACGACGCGATGGACCACGTCGGCCGCGGGCTCGAGACGGGTGATCCCGGCCGCTCCCTGCCCGCAGGGCATCGATCCCCGCTCGGTGTCCCCGTCCCGGCGGGCCACGACGTAGACGGCGGCCGAGTGCCTGAACTGCTGGGGGAAGGGGAGGATGTCCTGCGGCCTCGACTCCCAGTCCTGGGTCCACTGGTTGCGGATGACGCGCAGGGGCTTGCCCGAGTACGAGCGGGTGACGATCGTGCTGTCTTCCCCTGCCTCGACGATCTTGTTCTTGTAGTTGTCGTGGGCGTGGGCCTCCAGGGTGGCGACGAAGCGGGTACCCATCCAAACCGCAGAAGCGCCCAGAGCCAGCGCCGCAGCCAGGCCCCGGCCCTCGGTGATCCCTCCTGCGGCAACCACCGGGGTCGGGTGGACCGCGTCGACCACCGCGGGCAGGAGCGCGGCCAGCCCCACCCGGCCGGTGTGGCCGCCGGCCTCGGCACCCTGGGCGACCACGGCGTCGACGCCGGCGTCGCTCACCCGCAGGGCGTTCCTCACGTTGCCCACCAGAGCCAGCACCTTGGTTCCCCGCTCGTGGAGATGGCTGATCCACGGGCCCGGGTTCCCCAGTCCCGAAGCGAACACAGGCGGCTCCTCCTCCAGGACGACCTGCATGAGCTCCTCGGGCCGCACCGGTCGCCCGTCGCGGCCCACGGCGAACTCGGCGCCTCCGTCCTCGGCCAGCAGCTGCTCCGCGTCGACCACCGGCCTGTCCCGGACCGGGCGGGGGAGGAGCACCTCGCCGGTCGTCTGAGCGGGAAGGAGGAGGTCCACCCCGAAGGGCTTGTCGGTGAGGCTGCGACAGCGCTGGATCTCGAGGCGTAGCCGTTCGGGCTGCATGCCGGCGCCGCCGATGACCCCCAGCCCGCCGGCGTTCGACACGGCCGCGGCCAGCTCGGCCCGGGCGACGAAGCCCATCCCCGCCGAGAGGAGGGGCAGCTCGATCCCCAGGATCTCGCAGATCCTGGTGCGCAGGACGTCGTCACGGCTCATGGAAGGCTCCCGGTTGCGCCACCGTGCCCACGGTAGCGATGTATACGCTCGGGACCCGTGAGCGAGCCAGCGTCCAGCGCATCCGGGATCGTCGACGTCCAGGTCCACGACCACGTCGGGCTGGTGGAGATGCGCCGGCCCCCCCACAACTTCCTCAGCCCCGCCCTGGTCGAGGCCGTGGCCGACGCGCTGGAGGCCCTGGCCCGGGACATGGACGTGCGTTGCGCGGTGCTGGCCGCCGAGGGTCGCTCCTTCTGCGCCGGCGCCGACTTCTCGGGCGGGGCGGAAGGGGAAGGCGACGGCCGGGGGCCGGTGGGCGCCAGCACCACCGAGCGCTTGTACGCGGCGGCGGCGCGGCTGTGCGCCATCGAGATCCCGTTCGTCGCCGCGGTGCACGGCCCGGCCATCGGCGGTGGCCTGGGACTGGCCATGACCGCCAACTTCCGGGTGACCTGCCCCGAGGCCCGCTTCTCGGCCAACTTCGCCAAGCTCGGGATCCACCAGGGCTTCGGTCTCTCCGTGACCCTGCCCGAGCAGCTCGGGCCCTCCCGGGCCGCCTTGGTGCTCCTCGCTGCCCGCCGCTACAAGGGAGACGAGGCCGTCGAGCTGGGCCTGGCCGACCGCTGCGTGCCCGCCTCTCAGGTGCGGGCT
>DATGAX010000601.1:0-2725 GCA_035312965.1 Acidimicrobiales bacterium | reverse complement strand
AGAGGCCGAAGATGTCGTTGTCGGAGCGGCCGGCCCGCCGCCACACGCCCGATCGGCCGCCCGTCTTCTCCCACAGGGCCAACTGGCCGATCGTCATGCCCCGGTCCACCGACTTGCACATGTCGTAGATGGTGAGGGCGGCGATGGCGCAGGCCGTCATGGCCTCCATCTCCACGCCGGTCCGGTCGACCGTCTCCACCTGGGTCTCGACCTCCACGTAATTGTCACCGAGGTTGAAGTTGATCGTGACGGCCCCGACGAGCAGCGGGTGGCACAGCGGGATCATGTCCGCCGTGCGCTTGGCCGCCTGGATCCCGGCGATGCGGGCGGCCCCGAGGACGTCGCCTTTGGACATGGCGTTGGACGCCACCTTGGCCGTGGTCTCCGGCAGCATGAACACCTTGCAGCGGGCGATGGCCCGCCGGTGGGTCGCTTCCTTGGGCGTGACGTCGACCATGCGGGCACGCCCGAGGGGATCGAGGTGGGTGAGACCGCGGTCGGACATAGGATCGCGAGTCTAGCCAGCGACCGCTCAGCCGCCGATCTGGCTCATGCTGCGGGCCGGCCGGATGAAGTGGACCTGGCCGATCGAGTGGCCGGCCCACTTGCGTCCCACCTCGGCCTCGATGGCGGCGGCCAGCTCGTCGTCACCCGCCCCGCCCCGCAACAGCGGCCGGAGGTCGGTCTCCCGGACGGCGAACAGGCAGTTGCGCAGCTGCCCGTCCGAAGTGAGGCGGATGCGGTCGCAGCTCGAGCAGAACGAGCGGGTGACGCTGGCGATCACCCCTATGCGGCCGGCCCCGTCGGCGTACTCGTAGCTCTCGGCCGGGGAGGCCGGATCGGCGGAGCGGCCGTCGGATCCGACGAGCGGCCACGCCGCCGCCACCGCGGCGATGATCTCGCCGGCGGGGACGACCTGGGAGGCGCTCCACTGCCCACCGCCGTCGAGGGGCATCCACTCGATGAACCGGACCTCCACGTCCCGCTCCCGGCCGAAGGCGGCGAAGTCGATGACCTCGTCGTCGTTGACCCCGCGGACGAGGACGCAGTTGACCTTGACCGGGTCCAGACCGGCCGCCCGGGCCGCGTCGATGCCGGCGATCACCCGGTCGAGGGCATCACGACCGGTGATCTGGGCGAAGCGGTCGGCCCGGAGCGTGTCCAGGGAGATGTTGATGCGGCGCAGGCCGGCTTCGGCCAGGGCGGCCGCCTGATGGTCGAGCGTCGAACCGTTGGTGGTCATGGCCAGGTCGACGCCCAGCTCGGCCAGGCGGCCGACCAGCACCGGGAGATGGGCCCGCACGGTGGGCTCGCCACCGGTCAGGCGGATGCTCTCGAAACCGAAGCGCTCCACGCAGACCCGGGCCACCCGGGTGATCTCCTCGTAGGTGAGCAGCTCCGAACGGGGCATCCACTCCATGCCCTCGCTCGGCATGCAGTACGTGCAACGGAAGTTGCACCGATCCGTGATCGATATGCGCAGGTCGCGCACCGTCCGGTCGTAGGGGTCCACGAGTTGTGTCGCCACAGCGCTCTACAGCCTACGGCGTCAGGCGGAGAACACTGACCGCGTCGCCGGATCCGACGTCGACGCCGGGGGGCGAGACGGCCAGGGCGTCGGCGTGGGCCATGGCGTACAGCTGGTGCGAGCCCTGGCCGCCGGCGCTGCGGACCCGGAGGCGGCCCTCGTCGTCGAAGCGGGTCGAGACGCGGACGTACGACACCCGGCCGTCGCCGGCCCCCCTCCAGCCGGCGTCCTCGACGATGCCCGGCACGGGCCGGCGGTGCAGGTCGTCGTCGGCCCGGCCGGCCAGGCGGCGCAGGCCGGGGCGGGCCAGTATCTCGTAGCTGACCATCGACGACACCGGGTTGCCGGGCAGCCCGAACACGGGCGTGGCGCCGACGACGCCGAAGGCGAACGGCTTGGCCGGGCGGATGGCCACCTGCATCCAGCGCATGCGCCCGATGCGGTCGAGCACGGACTTGACGAAGTCGAAGTCACCCATGCTCACGCCCCCGCTGGTGAGCACGGCGTGGCATCCGGACGCGGCCCGGGTCAGGGTGTCCTCGATGGCCTGCTCGTCGTCGGCGACGATGCCCAGGTCGACGGGGCGGAACCCGTCGCGGGTCAGGAGGGCCAGGAGCGTGCGCCGGTTGGAGTCCCGTATCTGTCCCGGCTCGAGCACCGCATCGCCCTCGACCAGCTCATCACCGGTCGAGAGCACCCCCACGAGGGGGGCGGGCACGACGCCGGCCCTTTGACATCCCACACTGGAGAGCACACCCAGGTGGCCGGGGCCGAGGACCGTTCCGGCGGCGAAGACCTCCTGGCCGGCCCGGATGTCGTCACCGGCGGCCCGGATGTGCCGACCGGCCTGGGCCGGAGCCAGGATCTCGACCGTGTCGCCCGAGGTGCGGGTGGTCTCGACGATGGCCACGGCGTCGGCCCCATCCGGAAAAAGGGCACCGGTCATGATCCGCAACGCCTCGCCGGGGCGGACCGGCGCCTCGGGCGCCCGGCCGGCCGCCAGCGTGCCTACCACCCGCAACCGGACCGGGTGCTCGGCGGTGGCCCCGGCCACGTCGGCGGCGTGCACGGCGTACCCGTCCATGGCGGTGTTGCGGAAGGGCGGGACGTCCTCTCCGGCGCCGATCGTCTCGGCCAGCACCAGCCCCAGGAGCTCGGGCAGGGGCCGCACTTCGGCGGGGAGGGGGGCGCAGGCGG
>DATGAX010000600.1:0-6222 GCA_035312965.1 Acidimicrobiales bacterium | reverse complement strand
CACCGAGATGGGCTGGCTGCGCCATCTCACCGAGGAGGGCGCCACCCGCCGCTACGGCCGGAGAGACGGGGGCCGGGCCTGGGCCCAGATCGATTACGAGCTGGGGATGATCGAGCAGCTCGGGTTCGCCGGCTACTTCCTGATCGTGTGGGACATCGTGGAGTTCTGCCGGACCCACGACATCTTCTGCCAGGGGCGGGGCTCGGCCGCCAACTCGGCCGTCTGCTACGCCCTCGGGATCACCAAGGCCGACGCGGTGGCGCTGGGCCTGCTCTTCGAGCGGTTCCTCTCCCCGGAGCGGGACGGCCCGCCGGACATCGACGTGGACATCGAGAGCGGCCGGCGGGAGGAGGCCATCCAGTACGTCTACCGCCGCTACGGCCGGGGTGCCGCGGCCCAGGTCGCCAACGTGATCACCTACCGTCCCAAGTCCGCCGTGCGCGACATGGGCAAGGCCCTGGGCGCGGCAGCGGGTCAGCTCGACGCATGGTCGAAGCAGGTCGATGCGTGGGGTCCTTTGTCCGCTACCGCCGACCACGAGATTCCCGAAGCGGTCATGGCGCTGGCCGGAGAAGTGCAGCATTTCCCCCGCCATCTCGGCATCCACTCCGGCGGCATGGTGATCTGCGACCGGCCGGTGGCCGAGGTGTGCCCGGTGGAGTGGGCCCGCATGGCCGAGCGCAGCGTGCTGCAGTGGGACAAGGACGACTGCGCCGCGGCCGGCCTGGTCAAGTTCGACATGCTCGGGCTGGGGATGCTCACCGTCCTGCACGCCGCGGTGGACCACGTGCGGGATTTCCACGGCGTGGAGATCGATCTGGCCGAGCTCGAGCAGGAGGAGGCGGTCTACGACATGCTGTGCCGGGCCGATTCGGTCGGGATCTTCCAGGTGGAGAGCCGAGCCCAGATGGCCACCCTGCCCCGCCTCAAGCCCCGCACGTTCTACGACCTGGTGGTGGAGGTGGCGTTGATCCGGCCCGGGCCCATCCAGGGCGGTTCGGTGCACCCGTACATCCGCCGGCGCAACGGGACCGAGCCGGTCACCTACCTGCACCCGCTCCTGGAGAAGAGCCTGGCCAAGACCCTCGGCGTGCCGCTCTTCCAGGAACAGCTGATGCAGATGGCCATCGACGTGGCCGGCTTCACCCCGGCCGAGTCCGACCGGCTGCGCCAGGCCATGGGTTCCAAGCGCAGCGTGGAGAAGATGACCGCGCTGCGAACCCGGCTCTACGACGGGATGGCGGCCCGGGGGATCACCGGTCCGGTGGCGGACGAGATCTGGGAGAAGCTGGTCGCCTTCGCCAACTTCGGCTTCCCCGAGAGCCACTCGGTCAGCTTCGCCTACCTCGTCTACTCCTCGGCCTGGCTCAAGCACCATTACCCGTCGGCGTTCTGCGCCGGTCTGCTCGACGGCCAGCCGATGGGTTTCTGGTCGCCGCAGACCATCGTCTCGGACTCGCGCCGTCACGGGGTCGAGGTGCGCGGCCCGGATGTCAACGCCAGCGCGGCCAAGTCTCTCCTGGAGCCGGGCCCGGACAGCGCGGGCGGCGCCGCGGTGCGATTGGGCCTTTCCTACGTGCGGGGGATCGGCGACGAGTTGGCCGGGAAGGTCGCCGCCGGCCGGCCCTACCGCGACATCGAGGACGTGGTGGTGAGGGCCGGCCTCTCGCGACCGCAGGCCGAGGCGCTGGCCACCGCTGGGGCCTTCGAGTGCTTCGGCCTGACCCGCCGGGCGGCGTTGTGGAGCGCGGGAGCGGTGGCGGGCGCGCCCGGCGCCCGGGGCGGCCTGGGCGGCCTCGTCACCGGCGCCGATGCCCCGCCGCTGCCCGAGATGACCCCGGTGGAGGCCAACCAGGCCGACCTGTGGGCCACCGGCCTGTCCCCGGGCAGCTACCCGACCGAGTTCGTCCGGGGCGAGCTGGCCGCGGCCGGGGTCGTGACCGCGGCCGGGCTGGTGGAGGTGCCGGCCGGAGCCCGGGTCCGGGTCGCCGGAGTGGTGACGCACCGGCAGCGACCGGCCACCGCCCAGGGCGTGACGTTCATCAACCTGGAGGACGAGACCGGCCTGATCAACGTGATCTGCTCCGCCGGCGCGTGGGCCCGCTTCCGCCGGGTGGCCCGCTCCAGCCCGGCCCTCGTCATCGACGGGCGCCTCGAACGGGTCGAAACGGTCATCAACGTGGTGGCCGAACGGATACGCCCTCTCGCCCTGGGCCGGGGCGGGCTCAAGTCTCGGGATTTTCGATGAATGTTCTCATCAGAAACCCAGCAATCCGGCCGACACTGGGTGCATGCCCCACTCGCCGGCCATACGCAGCACCAGGGCCGGCAGCCTGGGTCGGGCCGAGTTCGACGCCTCCGGGTACAAGGTGACCCTGCTGGTCGCCGATCCGGCCGTCACCGCCACCGCCGCCCTGGCCGCCCGCCGGGCCTGGACGGCGGACCGGCGCTCCGGCGCTTCCGGCCCCTTCGGTGACCGGGCCGGGGCCGCCGACCACCTCGCCGCGGCCGCCGCCGCTCCCGCCCGCTGCGGCGTGCTGGTGTCCGTCGGAGGCGATGTCGCCACCACCGGTCCGGCTCCGGCCGGCGGGTGGCGGGTCCGCATCGTCGGCGGCGGGATCCCCCGTCCCGCCTCCCTGCGGCTCTCCGACGGAGGTCTGGCCACCGCCCACTCCACCGACCCAGGTGCGGCGTGGCGGAGTGTGACGGTGGCCGCCCAATCGTGCCGGCAGGCCTTCAAGGCGGCCGCCGCCGCCGTCCGGCGCGGCGCCGAGGCCGAACGGTGGATCGCCGCCCTCGGCCTTCCGGCCCGGCTGGTCGCCGCGGACGGGACCGTCCACTGCACCGGACCCTGGCCTTCAGATCTGGCCGCCGCCTGACCGGGGCGTACTCTTCGGGGCGTGCGGGTGACGCCACGCCGGCTGCTGGGCGGCCTCGGGCTCTTCGGCGGCGGCGCCGTGCTGTGCGCCTTCTTCGGAATCGCCATGCTGATCGCCGCCCTGCTGGGCCCGGAGGCGGTGCTCTGGACAGGGACCGCGGTACATGGGACCGAGGCGGACGGGAAGGTCACGTACACGTTCCGCGGCACGACCTACCAATTGGACGAACCCAACTCGCATGCCACTCGGAACGTGATCCTCTATCTCGACCCCGCGCATCCGGACCAAGCGCAGATCTCCACCACGGTCAGGCAGGCGACGCACGCCGCGGCGGTGGGCGCCCCCTTTGCCGCCGCCCTGGCCTTCCTTGCCGCCGGGGTGTGGCGGCGGCGGCGGGTACGCCGCCGCTTGCTCGCCGAGCGGGCCCCGGGCGGCCGGGTCTTCGGGCAGGGGCTGGATCCTGATGTCGTGGCCCAGCTCCTCGGAAGGCGGGACCCCGACCGCTGATCCGGGCCGCCGCCGGATCGGGACGGCCGGGTGGCAGGCTGGAGGGATGCCCGAGGAGCCGCGCCGCGTCACCGGTCCCCTCCGGCCCCTCGAGCTGGCCACCGCATCCGTGCTCGCCGCGCTGGCCGTGGTCCTGACCGTCGTCGGCTGGTTCCTCCCGCATCTCGGGGCCATCGCCGCCTTCGCAGTGGTGCCCCTCGGCGTGGTCGCCCACCACCACCGCCTGCGGGCGCTGGCCGCCGCCACCTTCGCCGCCGCCGTCCTCAGCTTCCTGGTCGCCGGTACGGGGACCGTGGCCAACATCGTCGAGTGCTCGGCGGTCGGCGGCCTGGTCGGTACGGCCAAACGGCGGGGCTGGGGCCCCGGACCGGTGGCCCTCGGCGTCGCCATCATCGGCCCCGTCCTGGCCGGCGCCAGCGTCGGCCTGCTGGCCCTGTTCGGTTCCCTGCGCAAGCTGACCCTCGACCAGGTCCGCAACACCTGGAAGAGCGTCCGGCACATCATCGCGGTGATCCCGGGGACCACCGGGTTCATCCACCACGGGAACGCCTTCGTCAATTCCGCCCTGCGCGACTGGTGGGCCACATCCGGTGCCCTGGTGCTGTTGGCGACGATGTGGTTCGCCCTGCTCGGGTGGGTGTTCCTCGGTGCTGTCCTCGAACGCCTGCAGTGGATCCGGGCCCAGGACCGCCTGGACGTGGATCCGGACACCGGGGCGGCCGATCCCGTCCCGCTCGAGATGGAGGGCGTGTCGTTCCGGTACCCGGGCGCCGAGCGCGACGCCGTTCACGGTGTGAGCCTCACGGTCGAGCCGGGCGAGATGGTGGCGTTGGTCGGGGACAACGGCTCCGGGAAGTCCACCCTCACCCGCCTGATGGCGGGCAAACCCCCCCTCACCGGGACGGTGCGCCGGCCCGGCTCGGCCGGGCTGGGACGCCCCGCTGGAACGGCGCTCATCATGCAGCACCCCGAGAGCCAGGTCCTGGGCGTGCGCGTCGCCGACGACGTGGTGTGGGGCCTGCCCGACGGCGCCGACGTCGACATCGAGTCCCTGCTCGATGCCGTCGGGCTGGGCGGTATGGGGGAGCGGGAGACGTCGGGCCTGTCGGGCGGAGAACTGCAGCGGCTGGCGGTCGCCGCCGCGCTGGCCCGGCAGCCGCGGCTGCTGTTGTCGGACGAATCGACCGCCATGGTGGACGAGACCGGCCGGCGGGATCTGACCGCCCTGCTGCGACGACTGCCCGGGCAGCACGCCGTCTCGGTCGTGCACGTCACCCACCGCCCGGAGGAGGCCGCCGTCGCCGACCGGCTCTACCACATGGCCGCCGGAGAGCTGCGGGCCGGCCTCCCGCCGTCCACCGCTCCAGCGCCGCCGCCGTCCCTACCCGAGCAGGAGCCCGTACACCCGGCGCGGCTCGAAGTGTCGGGCGTGACGCACATCTACAACGTCGGCACGCCCTGGGAGGGTAGGGCGCTGTCCGACGTCGACCTGGCCGTCGAGCCCGCCGAAGGCGTCCTGGTCGTCGGCGGGAACGGATCGGGCAAGTCCACGCTGGCGTGGATCATGACCGGCATCCTCCGCCCGACGTTCGGCTCCTGCCTCGTCGGCGGAACGCCGGTCCACACACAGGTGGGGACCGTGGGGCTGGCGTTCCAGCACGCCCGCCTCCAATTGCAAAGGGCCACGGTCAGCCTCGACGTCCGGGCGGCCGGCGCAGCTGACGAGGCGGCGGTGGCGGCCGCGTTGCTAGAGGTGGGTCTCGATCCGGCGTCGTTCGCCGAGCGTCGGGTCGATTCGCTGAGCGGCGGTGAGCAGAGGAGGGTGGCGCTGGCCGGGATCCTCGTGCGCCGGCCGTCCGTGCTGGTGCTCGACGAGCCTCTCGCCGGCCTGGATCTGCCCAGCCGGGAGGGGCTGATCGACCTGCTGGCCACCCTGCGGAGGGAGCAGTCCCTGACGGTGGTGGTCATATCCCACGATCTGCACGGGATGGAACGGCTGTGCGATCGGGTGGTACGCCTCGATGCCGGGCGGGTGGTGGACGACACGACCACGTTGGCAGCAGAGCGATGAGGGCGATGGCGGCCCGCAACCGCAAGACCGAGGAGCCCTACCGCCCACCGCAGCTCAACCTCCTCCGGGAGATCAAGGGCGACAGCCCGATCCACCGCCTTTGGGCCGGCTCCAAGATCCTGGTGGTCGCCGGGCTCAGCATCACGCTGTCCTACTTCCCCTCGTGGCCGGCCATCGGGCTGGTGGCCGCTCTGCTGCTGGTGTCCGTCCTCGTCGCCCGGATCCCGGCCGGCGCCTGGCCCCGCCCGCCGCGGTGGTTCTGGATCGCCCTTCTGGTCACCGCCGCCCTGGCTTCGGGCGCCGGCGGCAAGCCCCACGTCCACCTGGCCGGTGTCCGGCTGGGCCTGGGTGGCATCGACGCCTACGGCAAGTTCGTGATGGTCGGGGTCCTGCTTCTCCTGGCCGCCATGGTGTTGGGCTGGACGACCCCGCTCGGCGAGATCGCCCCCGCGATGGCCCGCCTCATGTCCCCCCTCAAGCTGGTCCGGGTGCCGGTGGACGAGGCGGCCACCGCGATTGCGCTGTGCGTGCGGAGCCTCCCGCTCCTGGTGGGTGAGATCAGGACGCTCCTCGCTGCCCGCCGCCTCAGGCCCAAGATCGACAAGGGCGGGCGGTCCGAGATCGATCGCATCCTCGACGAGATCGTCGACGTGATGGTGGCCGCCATGGCGGTGTCGGTGCGCCGGGCCGGCGAGCTGGCCGAGGCCATCACGGCGCGGGGGGGCACGGGACGGATAGCGGCCCGGACCCGGGGGCCGGGAGGGA
>DATGAX010000599.1:0-4613 GCA_035312965.1 Acidimicrobiales bacterium | reverse complement strand
CACCGCGTCGCGCACCCCCGGCAGGCGCTTGATGACCTCCTCCACCTCTTCGGGGAACACCTTCTCGCCGCCGGTGTTGATCACGGCCGAGCCCCGGCCGAGGAGGCGAATGCTGCCGTCGGCGTCCACCGTGGCGCAGTCGCCCGGGATGGTGTAGCGGGTCCCGTCGATGGTCCGGAACGTGCGGGCCGTCTTGTCCTCGTCCTTGTAGTAGCCGACGGGGATGTACCCGGGCAGGGCGATCATGCCAACCTCACCCGAGCCGGGCTGGATGTCCAGGTCGTCGGGGCCGATGACGCGGGCCCCCATCCCCAGGCCGAAGGACGCGGTGCCGGCCGACGCGCCGCCGCCCGTGACCGACGCGCCCATGCCGACCGCCTCGGAGGAGCCGAGGCTGTCGAACAGGATGACCCCCGGCATGTGCCGGATGAGCCCCTCCTTGACCTCCTGGCTCCACATCACACCGGACGAGTTGATGATGCGCACACTGGAGAGGTCCCGGCGGCCCGGCTCGGCGTCCAGGGCGGCCAGCATCGGGCGGGCGAAGGCGTCGCCGACGATGGCGATGGTGTTGACCCCGTGGCGCTCCACGGCGTCCCACAGGACGGCCGGGTCGAACTTCGGGTCGGGCAGGGTGACCACGCAGCCGCCCAGGATCATGGTGATGAACGAGCTGAACTGGCCGGTGCCGTGCATCAGCGGGCAGGCCGGCAGCGTCACCGACGCCAGCTCGCCGCTCTCCAGACGGGAGCGCAGGTCGGCCAGGTCCTCGGCCGGCCCCAGGCCGACCAGTGGGTTCCCACCGCCGCCCAGCACCCGGACCAGATCGTCCTGGCGCCACATGACGCCCTTGGGCATGCCGGTGGTCCCACCCGTGTACAGCAGCAGCAGGTCGTCGCCGCTGCGCCCCGCCGCCGGCCGGGCGTGGGCGGCGGGCGCCGGGCCCGGGCCGACCACCGACTCGTACGGCACGGCCCACTCCGGCTCGGGCGACCCGTCGCCCACGACGTACCACACCCGAACCTGCCCCAGCTTCTCCCGGATCTCGTCCAGGAGCGCGGCGAAGCGGGCGTGGAAGACGACCGCTTCGGCATCGGCGTTGTCCAGGAGGTAGGTCAGCTCGGTGGGGCCGTAGCGGTAGTTGACGTTGACCGGGACGCCGGCCACCTTGAACGCGGCGAAGTACGCCTCCAGGTACTCCGGGCCGTTGTGCAGGTAGGCGGCGATCTTGCCCTGGTGGGACAAGCCCCGCTCGAGAAGGTCGAACCCGAGCGCATCGGCCCGCCGGTCGAACTCCCCCCACGACAACGTCCGATCCCCGCACTTGACGGCCGGGCGGTCGGGCCCCGCCGCGGCGGCCGTCTCGAAGATGTCGGCCAGGTTCCACTCCATCGGTTCCACTCCCCCGAGTCTCTCTGTCAGTGCCGCCGGCCGCTCAGTCGCCCGGGCGGGACGGCGGGTCGGGACGCAACCCTTCCTTGATCACGCGGTCGGCCACGTCCAGCATCTTGACCCGCTCCCGCATGGCGGTCGACCGGATCCAGGAGAAGGCGTCGTTCTCCTTCCAACCGAGGTCGTCCATCAGGATCCCCTTGGCCCGCTCCACCGCCTTGCGCACCTCCAGGCTCTCCTCCAGAGAGCGGACCTGCTCGTCGAGCGCCTTCATCTCGGCGAAGCGGCCGATGGCCATCTCTATGGCCGGCAGCAGCTCGCTCTTCTGGAACGGCTTGACGAGGTAGGCCAGGGCGCCGGCGTTGCGGGCCTGCTCGATGAGGTCGCGCTGGCTGAAGGCGGTGAGGATCAACACCGCGCACAGCCGCTCGGCGTTGATCTCGCGGGCGGCGGACAGACCGTCCATGCCCGGCATCTTGACGTCGAGGATGGCCAGGTCGGGCTTCTGCGAGCGGACGATCTCGACCGCCTCGTCGCCCCGCCCGGTCTCGCCGACCACCTCGTAGCCCTCCTCCTCCATGATCTCCTTGAGATCGAGGCGGACGATGGCCTCGTCTTCGGCGATAACGACACGTACTGCCACTCTGTCTCCTTACCTCTCGCCGTCGGTCAGGACCGGGAGGTGTCTTCGCTGATCAGCCGGTCGAGCAATTCGTCCTGGGTCACCTGCAGCTCGGCGACCTCGGCGGCCACCACCCGGCGGCTGCGGTCCATGGCGTCGGCGTGACGCTGGGCGTCGGCGTACTCGCGGTTGGCCAGCGGCGTCTCGGATACCAGCGACCGGATGCGGGCCTCGTCGGCCGCGTCGGCCATGACCGCCAGCTGCTCGTCGATGACCGCGAGCTGCTCCCGGGCGCGCTTGAGCCTCTGGGCCACATCGAACAGTTTCCGCTCTATCAGCACGCGGGACACGGTTGGGCAAGCCTATATGACCGATCCCGTGCAGAGCCCCTGGCGGACAGTGAATCCGGTAGTTCTCCAGCCCCTCTCAGACGTTTCTCATCTCGTCGCGCCACACTGGTGGGGTGCGTGTGCTGGTCGTCGACGACGAACCCGCGGTGCGCCAGGCGCTGGACCGCGCCCTGCGCTTCGAGGGCTACAAGACGGAGATGGTGGAAGACGGCCCCGCCGCCCTGGCCGCCCACGCCGAGCGGCCGGCCGACGCCATCGTGCTGGACGTGGCCATGCCCCGCATGGACGGCCTCGAGGTGTGCCGGCGGCTGCGGGCCGCGGGTGATGCCACTCCGGTGCTGATGCTGACGGCGCGGGCCGCCATCAACGACCGGGTGGCCGGCCTCGACGCCGGAGCCGACGACTACCTGGTGAAGCCGTTCGCGCTCGAGGAGCTGTTGGCTCGCATCAGGGCCCTGCTGCGGCGCAGCGCGCCGGCCGACGACGAGGTGCTGCGCTTCGCCGACCTGTCGCTCGACCCGGGCACCCGGGAGGTCCGCCGGCGGGAGCGGCTGATCGAGCTCACCAGGACGGAGTTCCTGCTACTCGAACTGCTGCTGCGCAACGCCCGCCAGGTGCTCACCAGGGAGCTGATCTTCGACCGGGTGTGGGGCTATGACTTCGGGGCCAACTCCAACAGCCTCGAGGTGTACATCGGGTACCTCAGGCGCAAGACGGAGGCGGAAGGGGAACCCCGGCTGATCCACACGGTGCGCGGGGTGGGCTACGTGCTGCGGGAGCCGCACCCGTCGTGAAGCTGGTGCGGAAGGTCCGGACAAAGTTCGGCCGGTTGAGCTTCCGGGCCCGTCTGGGCACTTTCATCGCGCTGGCCGCCGGGCTGACCGTCGCCCTCGCGGCGGGAGCTTCGTACCTCGTGGTCCGCCATCAGCTGCTGGCCGAGGTGGACACTTCGCTCAAGTCGAGTGTGGCGGTACGGGGCTCCCTGGATCTGGGCACCGAAGTGCAGGTGCTCAAGAGCTCCGGCGGCGGTTTCGTGCAGGTGATCTCGTCGTCGGGCGGCGTCTTCTACAACAGCTACGCGCTCGAGATACCGGGCGCCGTTGCCATGCGCCCGACCTCGGCCCAGCAGGCCATCGCCGGCAGCCCCAGCGGGTCCTACCGGATCGACACGATGAGCTACGACGGCCAGCCCTACCGGGTCATCACCGCGGCCAAGATCACCCGCGACGGCACGCCGGTGGCGGTGCAGATCGGACACCCCCTGGGGCAGATCGACCACACCCTCTCCATCGTCGGTCTGATCCTTCTCTTCGTGACGCTCGGCGGCATCGTCCTGGCCGTAGGCCTCGGTTACGTGATCGGGCGGGAGACCCTGCGTCCCGTGGCCCGCCTCACCGAGGCCGCCGAGTACGTGGCCGCCACCCAGGATCTCAGCTCCTCGATCGATGTCCAGACCGACGACGAGCTGGGGCGGCTGGCCCGGTCGTTCAACGCCATGCTGGAGGCGCTCGCGGCGTCGCGCCAGCAGCAGGCCCAGCTCATCTCGGACGCCGGCCACGAGCTGCGCACCCCGCTGACCAGCTTGCGCACCAACATGGAAGTCCTGATGCGCCGGCCCGATCTGCCGGCGGCCGACCGCCAAGAGCTGTTCGCCGACGTGGAGGCCCAGCTGCAGGAGCTGACCAACCTCATCGGCGACCTGGTCGAGCTGGCCCGGGAGGAGGAGCGCCAACCCGAGCCCATCGAGGTCCGCTTGGACGCCATCGTCGGCAGCGCCATCGAACGGGCCCGCCGGCGCGCCCCCCACGTCACCTTCGTCGCCCACCTGACCCCGGGATCGGTCCGGGGCCAGCCCGCACTGCTCGAGCGGGCCGTGATGAACGTCCTCGACAACGCGGCCAAGTGGTCGCCGCCCGGATCGGCGGTCGAGGTCTGGCTGCAACGGGGAGCCATCTGGACCCTCGACGTCCACGACCACGGCCCCGGGATCGCGGCCGAGGACCTGCCCCGGGTGTTCGACCGCTTCTACCGCGCCCCCTCGGCCCGGAGCATGCCGGGCTCGGGACTCGGGCTGGCCATCGTGCGCCACATCGTCAGCTCGCACGGGGGGTCGGTGACGGCCTCCGTGCCGCCCGAGGGCGGCACCGTGGTACACATAGAGCTGCCCATCGTGGCCGAGGACGAGGCCGATGCGGGTCCCCCGCCGCCGGACGCGCCCGCCGTGCCGGGTGACGCCGTCAAGGTGTGAC
>DATGAX010000598.1:0-2498 GCA_035312965.1 Acidimicrobiales bacterium | reverse complement strand
CACGACGAAAGGCACCTCGTTGAGCGCCGCCTCCGCGATGGCCTCCTGCATCAGGGCGATGCCCTGGCCGCAGCTCCCGGTGGCGGCCCGGGCGCCGGCCGCCCCGGCGCCCAGCGCCATGTTGACCGCCTCGATCTCCGTCTCGGCGTTCATGCACACGCCGTCCACCGCCGGCATGAGCCGGGCCATGGCCTCGAGCAGGTCGGTGAACGGCAGCATCGGGTACCCGGCGAAGAACCGGCAGCCGGCCTCGATGGCGG
This sequence comes from Acidimicrobiales bacterium, assembly GCA_035312965.1. Classification (GTDB taxonomy): domain Bacteria; phylum Actinomycetota; class Acidimicrobiia; order Acidimicrobiales; family Palsa-688; genus JAKCDU01. The sequence goes on along the minus strand of DATGAX010000598.1, from coordinate 2,238 downwards.
CCCGGGCCACGGCGTCGCTGCCCTGCAGCAGTCGGGCCGGCATCAGGTCTCCACCGGGGTGTCGAACTTGAACACCTCGAAGCAGTAGTCCGGGCACACGTCCCGGCAGGCCCGGCACGCCGTGCAGCCCGGCTCGAGGAGCGGGAAGCGGTACCCGTTCTCGTTCGTGTCCGTGGACATGGCGAGCACGCCGGGGCGGCACGCCGCGATGCACAGCTCGCAGCCCTTGCACTGCTCCACGTTGATGGTCACCGTGCCCCGGGTGAGCGTCACGGGGTCACCCCGGCCGGCGCCGCCACCGCTTCGGCCCCGGCCCGCAGAGCCGCTTCGTTGAGCGCCAGGTGCTGGGTGCGGTAGGGCGGCACCAGCTCCTTCATGGCCCCGACGAGGGATTCCAGCCCGGCCATGCCGGTGACGCCGGCGTAGGCGCCGAGGAGCACGAACCCGGCCGCCATCTGCGAGCCGAGCCCGGCCGCGATGTCGCCCGCCGCCACGCCCACCACCTCGATCCCGTCTCCGGTCAGGTCGCCGGTGACCGTGGTGTTGGCGACGGCGACGCCGCCCGGCCGCAGTCGCTCGAGCACGCCCGGCCAGTAGCGGTGGTGCATCACGTAGGCCGACCAGGCCGACTCCAGGATGGGCACGGGGCGCAGGTCGCCGTCGGACACGACGACGGAGGCCTCGGTCTGGCCGCCGCGCATCTCGCCCCCGTAGTGGGAGCTCATCATCACCCGCCGGCCCTCCGCCGTCGCCGCCATGGCGAGCGTCTTGGCGGCCAGCTGCACGCCCTGCCCGCCGATGCCGGTCAGCACGACCTCTTTCTGCACTGGGCTCTCCCCTTGTACGTTCTCGCGCCGATGAAACTACTAGTGGGCGGGCTCCTCGCCGATGCGGCCGAGGTGAATCCGGACGGTATCGCAGCCACCCTCGACGACGAGGCCATCTCGTACCGGCAGCTGGAACGGGACGCCTCTGCCATGACCGATACCCTCATCGAGGCGGGATGGCGCCCCGGCGACCGCGTCGTGTGGTGGTCCGACCCCGATCTGCGCAGCCTGGCCGGGTTCGCGGCGGCCGCCCGGGCCGGGCTGGTGTTCGCCCCGCTCAACCCGGCGTTCAGCGCCGAAGAGGCGGCCGCCGCAGTGCAGTACCTGCGGCCGGCGCTGATCGTGGCGGACCGCGCTCACCTGTCCCGGGCCGCCGGCGTCGCCGGGCCGGTCCCCCTGCTGGCGCTCGACGACCTGGCGGCCGGGCCGTCCCGGACGGCCCCCGTCGCCCGGCCCGTGCTGGACGACCGTGACCCCCAGATCATCTACCTCACCAGCGGCACCACCGGCACACCCAAGGGGGTCGTGGTCAGCCACCGGGCCAGCTGGCTGCGGTCGTTCCCGGGCGGCTCCACCTTCGCCGCCGGCCTGCGCGGCGACGGCGGCATCCTGGCCAGCTTCCCCCTGTTCCACTACGGGGGCTGGCACTTCGTGCTGGAGGCCTGGCACCACCGGTGCGCCTTCCACGTCAGCCGGCGCTTCGACGGCCCCGCGCTGGTGGAGGCGGCCCGCAGGTGGCGGCCGATCGCCATGTACTGCATCCCGGCCGTCTGGACCCGGGTGCTGGCCGCCGCGCCGGCCGGGGCCGGCCTGGAGTCGGTGCGCCACGCCGACACCGGCACGTCGGCCGCCCCGCCGGCCCTGCTCGCCGCCCTCAAGGAGGCCATGCCGGCGGCGAGCACCTCCGTCCTGTACGGGTCGTCGGAGGGCGGCCACCACAGCACCCTCTTCGACCGGGACCTCGGGACGCGGCCCGGCAGCGTCGGGCGGGTGGCGCCCCCGGGGGTGGTCAAGCTGTCCCCGGACGGCGAGATCCTCTACCGCAGCCCGACGCTGATGGACGGCTACTTCGACCGCCCGGAGGAGACGGCGGCCGCCCTGGACGGTGGCTGGTACCACACCGGTGACCTGGCCACGATGGACGCCGACGGCTACATCTGGATCACCGGGCGGGCTCGGGAGCTGATCCGCACCGCGGGCGAGTGGGTGGCGCCGGTGGAGGTCGAGCAGGCCCTGTCCGGGCTGGCCGGCGTGTCCGACCTGGCCGTGGTCGGGATACCCGACGCCGAGTGGGGCGAGGTGGTGTGCGTGGCCGTGGTGGCCGCCCCCGGCGGGCCCGAGCCGACGGTCGAAGCGGTGCGGGGCCACCTGGGCGAGCGGATCGCCTCCTTCAAGCACCCCCGCCGGGTCG
>DATGAX010000597.1:0-3492 GCA_035312965.1 Acidimicrobiales bacterium | reverse complement strand
ACGGAGACTTTTTCCAAACGGAACCTCAACCGCACCCTGGACGAGGCCCTCGACATGTTCGCCCCCGTCGTGGCCCGGGCCCGGGCCGGCGGCATCTGGGTGCGCAGCTACCTGTCCATGTGCTTCGGCGACCCCTGGGAGGGGCGGGTCCCCGTGGACCAGGTCGTCCACGTCGCCGGCCGCCTGGTCGAGCAGGGCTGCGACGAGCTGTGCATCGCCGACACCATCGGCGTGGCCAACCCGGGGCACGTTCACGACCTCCTCGCCGCCCTCGACGGCGCCGGCCTGCCGCCGTCCTCCGTTGCCGTCCATTTCCACGACACGTACGGGCAGGCGCTGGCCAACACCCTCGCCGCCCTCGAAGCGGGGGTGCGCACGGTCGACGCGTCGGCCGGCGGGATCGGCGGTTGTCCCTACGCCGAGAGCGCCACCGGCAACCTGGCCACGGAGGATCTGATCTGGATGCTGCACGGCATGGGCATAGACACGGGTGTGGACCTCGACGGCCTCGTCGCCACCAGCCTGTGGATGGCCGAGCAGCTCGGGCGGCGCAGTCCGGCCCGGGTGGTCAACGCCCTGGGCCGGCCATGAGCGAGCACTTCGGCCTCTCGGCCGAGCACGAGGAGCTGCGGGCCACCGTCGAGCGCTTCGCCCGCACCGAGGTGGCGCCGGTGATCGGCGAGCTGTACGACCGGGAGGAGTTCCCCTACGACATCGTGGCCAAGATGGGCGCCATGGGCCTGTTCGGCCTGCCCTTCCCCGAGGAGTACGGCGGGATGGGCGGGGACTACCTCGCCTTCTGCCTGGCCCTGGAAGAGCTGGCCCGGGTGGACTCGTCGGTCGCCATCACGTTGGAGGCCGGCGTCGGACTGGGGGCCATGCCCGTCTACCGCTTCGGGACGGAGGCCCAGAAGCAGGAGTGGCTGCCCCGGCTGTGCCGCGCCGAGATCCTGGGCGCGTTCGGCCTCACCGAGCCGGGCGGCGGCTCGGACGCCGGCGGCACCCGGACCACGGCCCGCCTCGACGGCGACGAGTGGGTGATCAACGGGACGAAGGCGTTCATCACCAACTCGGGCACCGACATCACCGGCCTGGTGACGGTGACCGCGGTTACGGCGCCGGCCTCGGGTTCGGGCTCCCGGCCGGAGATCTCCTCGATCATCGTGCCGGCCGGTACCCCTGGCTTCACCGTCTCCAAGAAGTACTCCAAGGTCGGCTGGCTCTCCTCCGACACCCGTGAGCTGTCCTTCGCCGACTGCCGGGTCCCGGCCGTCAACCTGCTGGGGGAGGAGGGCCGGGGCTATGCCCAGTTCCTCCGCACCCTCGACGAGGGCCGCATCGCCATCGCCGCCCTGTCGGTCGGCCTGGCCCAGGGCTGCATCGACGAGTGCCTGCGCTACCTCGACGAGCGGGAGGCGTTCGGCCACAAGATCGGGGAGTACCAGGTCCTGCAGTTCAAGGTGGCCGACATGGAGGCGCGCACCCACACCGCCCGGCTCGCCTACCGGGAGGCGGCGGCCCGCCTGATGGCCGGCGTGCCGTTCAAGAAGCAGGCGGCCATCGCCAAGCTGGTCAGCTCCGACGCGGCCATGGTCAACGCCCGGGAGGCCACGCAGATCTTCGGCGGTTACGGGTTCATCAACGACACCCCGGTCGGCCGCTTCTACCGCGACGCCAAGATCCTCGAGATCGGTGAGGGGACCAGCGAGGTGCAGCGCATGCTGATCGCCCGCGAGCTCGGGCTGCCGGCTCGCACCTGAACCGGCGGCCCGCTCGCTACCGTGCGGGTCATGGCCGCGCCCAGCCCCCACGTCGCCGGCCAGGTCCGCTACGGATCCGTGGCCGGGCGCTGGGTGCTGGTCGGCACGGTGCTCGGATCGGGCCTGGCCGCCATCGACGGCACGGTCGTCGGTATCGCCCTGCCGACCATCGGCCGGCAGATGCACGCCTCGCTCGGCGCCTTGCAGTGGGTGGTGACGGGGTACTCCCTGACGCTGGCCGCCTTCCTGCTGCCCGGCGGGGCATTGGGGGACCGGTACGGCCGGCGGCGGGTGTTCTCCATCGGCGTGGCCTGGTTCACCGCCGCCTCGGCGGTGTGCGCCGTCGCCCCCGACGCGCCGTTCCTCGTGGCGACGAGGGTGCTGCAGGGCGTGGGGGCGGCGCTTCTCACACCGGGCAGCCTGGCCATCATCGAGGCGTCCTTCGCCGAGGACGACCGGTCCCGGGCGGTGGGGGCGTGGTCCGGTCTGGGCGGGGTGGCGACGGCGGCCGGACCGCTGCTCGGCGGCTATCTCATCGCGGCGGCGTCATGGCGGTGGATCTTCCTCATCAACGTCCCGCTCGGCGCGGCCGTCCTGACGCTGTCGGTGCGGCACATCCCCGAATCGCTCGACCCGGAGGCGGCTCGGCGCCTCGACGTCACCGGCGCCCTGCTGGCCGTCGTCGCGCTGGCCGGTGTCGTCTACGGCCTCATCGAGGGTCCCGAACTGGGCTGGTCGAGCCCGGGCGTCGTCGCCTCGACCGTGGTGGGTGTGGCCGCCGCGGCCGGCTTCGCCTTCGTCGAGTGGACCCGGGACGACGCCATGCTGCCGTCGTCGGCGTTCCGGATCCGGCAGTTCACCGCGACCAACGCCGTCACCTTCGTCGTCTACAGCGCCCTGGGCGGAGCCCTGTTCCTACTCCCGGTGACGCTCCAGATCGTCGACGGTTACACGCCTCTCGACTCCGGGCTCTCCCTGCTGCCTCTGACCGCGGTCATGTTCGCCCTGTCGTCGCGTTCGGGCCGGCTGGCGGCCCGCATCGGGCCCCGCCTGCAGATGTCGGTCGGTCCGGTGCTGGTGGGGGCCGGACTGATCCTCCTCGAGCGGGCCACGACCGACCGCAGCTACGTCAGCGGGGTGCTGCCCGCCATCCTGGTGTTCGCCCTGGGCCTGGCCGCCACCGTCGCCCCGCTCACCGCCACCGCCTTGAGCGCCCTGCCCGCCCGCCAGGCCGGCCTGGCGTCGGCGGTCAACAACGACGTGGCCCGTCTCGGCGGCCTGATCGCGGTGGCCATCCTGCCGGCCCTGGCCGGCGTCACCGGCCGCAGCTACCTCGCCCCGCACGCCCTGGCCGCCGGCTTCCGCCGGGCCATGCTGATGGCCGGCATCTGGTGCGCCTTCGGCGGGGTGGTGGCCGCCGTCGGGGTGCGCAACCCGGGGCCCCGCCGGGCCGAAGAGGCGGTGCGGCACTGCGCTCTCGACGCCCCGCCGGCCACGGCCCGCTAGCTGTCTAGGTCAGCTCCCGCGAGTAGTACAGCTCCGGCTCGGCCTGTCCCGGCCCGGTGCAGGTGTAGCCGTGGCGCTCGTAGAAGCGGCGGGCGTCGCCGTCCTCACCGTCCACGTTGATCTCCAGCAGTTCGCCCCCCCGCTGGCGGGTCTCCGCCTCGACCGCGCCCAGCAGGGCCGCGCCCAGGCCCTGGTTGCGACGCGCCGGCACGACGTAGAGCTCGTC
>DATGAX010000596.1:0-4630 GCA_035312965.1 Acidimicrobiales bacterium | reverse complement strand
CGTTGATCAGCTGCGGCAGCTCGTCCAGGCTCGTTCGGCGCAGGACGCCGCCGACCGGGGTCACCCGCGGGTCGGAACGGATCTTGAACATCGGGCCGTCACATTCGTTGACCGCCCACAAGTGCTGCTTGGCCGCCTCGGCGGAGAGGCACATGGTCCTGAACTTGAGTACGAAGAAGGGCTTCCCGCGGTAACCGATCCGCTCCTGCCGGAAGAACACCGGGCCGGGTGAGGAGATCTTGATGCTCACGGCGATCGCGGCCAGAAGCGGGGACAGCAGGATCAGCGCGGCCGAGCTGACCGCCACGTCGAGAGTGCGCTTGGCCCCCCTCCGCACCAAGCCGAGCTCCGCCGGCGGCACCTCCATGATCGTCAGCCCGTCCAGGTCCTCGACCTGGGTCTGCCAGGTGAGCAGGTCCGCGAAGGTAGGCACGATCAAGACGTGGACCTCTGGCGGGAGGCCCCGGATGATCACCTCCAGCTGGGACGCATCCAGACCATTCGAACTCACGAAGATGCGATCGACGGCGTTGTAACGGCATATCTGGAGCAGTTCGGCCGTCGGACCCAGCACCGCGGCCGGGTGCTCCTCCTGCTGCCCGCTCTCGGTGACCAGACCGACCAGGTCCATATCCGCGATCCGCTGGAGGCGGCGGAGGAGCCGGTCGGCCGCCGGCCCGCATCCGACCACGGCCACCCGGAGCCGCCGAACTCCGTGGTGACGGCTCATCATGGATCCGCCACCCCTGATGACAGGGACCAGTAGCAGGGCCGGCGCAGCCAAGGCGCCGACTTCGACCCACCCGATCTTCGGCAGGCCGACGAACCGGTACAGGCCGCTCGAGAGGGCGGCGATCGCCACAGAGCCGGTCACGAGGCTGTGGGCCAGCTGGCCGAAATCGAGGAACCACGACCGCTGGACCCGCCTGCGGGTGCGCCCGTAGAAGCCGTACATGCTCATGGCGGCGAGGAAGACCAGCGCGTAGGGAGCCTCCCGGAGGAGGCTGACGGAGATGACGCCGGGGCCCTCGCTCGGTCCGGTCAGGAGAATCCGGACGCTCGAGCCGACCAGGAAGGCCAGCGCCATGGCCAGCGAATCACAGGCGACCAGGATCGGCCAGGCCGAGTGACTCATCCGCCGCGTGCGGGGCGGTACGACCGAGAGGTCTGCCACCCGTCCGAACTGGACAGTGGCACTCTGCTCGATGACAGTCACCGGCGCCTTCTCTCCGAGGTCCCCACGTGACGCCCCTCCGAGGGCGTCCCAACGTGATATGTACGCTTCTCAATGGAAGTACTTGCGGGTGTTCAGCGAATTTCCTGCCTAGGTAGGCCGAAGAACTTCGCTCACGCCCTTGGGCGCCCTCTGGCCCATGAAGCCGAACATGTAGCCGGCGACCCGGCGAATCTGGATCTCGTCCGCCCCTTCGGTGATCCGGTAGCGGCGGTGGTGGCGGTAGATGTGCTCGAAGGGCTTGTGCCTCGAATAGCCCAGGCCTCCGTGCACCTGCATGGCCTGGTCGGCCGCGTCGCAACAGAGACGGTTGGCCTGGTAGTTGCACATCGACACCTTGTCCGAAACCGAGAAGGCACCGTAGCGGTCCATCATCCACGCCGTCTTGTGGACCAGGGCCCGCAGCATCTCGGCTCGGGTCTGCAGCTCGACGAGCGGAAACTGAATCCCCTGGTTGTGGGCCAGCGGCTTGCCGAAGGGGGCCCGCTCCTTCGCATAGGCGACCGACTCGTCGATGCAGTACTGGGCCGCGCCGAGCGACGAGGCGGCTTGACGGATCCGGTTCTCGTTGAAGAAATGCTGGACCACCTGCAGGCCCCGGCCCTCCCCGCCGAAGACCGCCTCGTCCGGGACGCGGACGTCGCTCAGCCTCACGTGGGCGTGATCGGTCGGCATGTTGAACGTCCAGAGGTACTCGACCACCTCGAAGCCGGGGGCGTCCCGGGGGACGAGGAAGGCGGTGATGCCGCTGCCGTCACCGGCCTGACCGCTGGTCCGGGCGAAGACGAGATCGTGGGAGGCCTTGTGGATGCCGGTGTTCCAGGTCTTCTCTCCGGTGATGACCCACCCGTCCCCGTCCCGCACCGCGGACGTCTCCATCCAGGTGGCGTCCGAGCCGTGAGCCGGCTCCGTGATGCCGAACGCGAACCCGCGCCGGGCTTCTGCCAGGTCGTCGATCCACTCGGTCTTCTGAGACTCGGTCCCGTAGGTGATCATCAGGAGCAGTCCGACGTTGTTGCCGACGATGGAGTGCTCGTTCTGCAGGTCGCAGTGCAGCCCCAGGCCCCTGGCCGCCAGGTGCTCGCGGATGACGGCCATGCCTAGGTTGCTGCCGTCCCGGCCCCCGTACTCGGCCGGGAACGGGTAGCGGTAGTGGCCGGCCCGGTCGGCCCGCCGACGGGCCTCGAGGAGGAGGGACTCCCATTCCTCGTTGGGCAGACCGCCCCTGTCCCAGTCGGTCCGGGCGTCCTCGCGGCGGTGGTCGAAGAAGCGGATGTTGTCGTCCTGCCGTTCGAGGGGCTGGATCTCCCGCTCGATGAACTCGTCCAGCTCGACCAGGTAGTCGGCCAGATCCTTGGGGATGTCGAAGTCCATCACGTCACCTCTCGGGGTTGATCCAGAAGCGAACCTTCCAGAGCTGGCTCTACTTGCCAGGACAGCGCATTCAGCTCAATGGTCGTCCGAGCATAGGAAGCCCGACCCGGTAGGGTGGGAACAAGTCCGGATTGGGCTTAGAGCCCCCGCTTACCGGAGGCAGATCGGGGGGTTTCCGATGGGGAACCCGATTTTCTAACCCTCGACGCCCCCGCTGCGGGCGGCCCGGCGTGAGGAGGTCCTTCGGGCACCAACGGGGTGTCCGCTGGTTGGTGTTCGCCGGTGGAACCGGCAGAAGGAGTGTTTTCGGATGTTCGGGTGGCGTATTCCCTCACCGGACGAAGCGATGCTGATCAGCGGGGCCAAGGGCCGCGGTGACAGGGCCGCTCCGTTCAAGATCGTGACCGGGCACGGCGCTTTCGTGCTCCCATTGCGTTCCAAGGCGTCCTTCCTGACCCTCTCCATGCAGGAGGCGGAGGTGCTCGAGCCGTGTGTGACCCAGCAGGGGATCACCCTGGCGGTGAAGGCGGTGATCGCGTTCAAGGTCGGCAACGACCAGGAGTCGATCACGAACGCGGCTACCCGCTTCCTCGCCGACGAGGATCAGATGACGCGGCTGACGGGGCGGATCTTCGCCGGCCATCTTCGTTCCATAGTCGGCTCGATGACGGTGGAGGATCTCATCCGGGAGCGTCAGAAGCTGGCCCAAGAGGTCCTCGACCAGTCGAAACCGGAGATGGCGACACTGGGGCTCGTAGTCGACTCCCTTCAGATCGAGTCGATCGACGACCAGGGCTCGGGCTACATCAAGGCCCTGAGCCAGCCCCACGTGGCCGCCGTCAACCAGACCGCCGCCATCGCGCAGTCCGCTGCCGACCAGGCTGCGGCTCAGGCCCGGCAGGAGTCGGACCGCAACCAGGCGGAGTACGCCCGTCAGACGTCCATCGCCAGAGCCCAATACGACGCCGAAGTCGAGGCGGCCCAAGCGAAGGCCGCCCAGGCCGGCCCGCTGGCGGCGGCGCGGGCGCAGCAGGACGTCCTGGCCGAACAGGCCAAGGTGGCCGAACGCACGGCCGAGCTGCGCCAGCAGCAGCTCATCTCCGAGGTGGTCCGCCCCGCGGAGGCGGAGGCGGAGCGGATCAAGGCCCTGTCGACCGCGGAGGCGGCGGCGACGAGGGTTCGGGCCGAGGCCGCAGCCGCCAACGACCGGGTGGCCCTCGACCAGCAGCTGATCGCCCTGTTGCCCCAGGTCGTGGAGGGCATGAGCAAGGGGCTGGCGCAGGCCCACATCACCATCCTCAACGGCGCCGACGGATACAACGCGACGGTGTCGGGGCTCGTCGGCCAGTCCATGGCCGTTCTGGACGCACTTCGCGCCGGCATCCACGGCGGCGGCCTCGAGCGCAGCGCCGGCCGCAATGGCGCCGTGTCACCGGAAGGTGCAACCCGAACGCCCTGACCCGGCCCGCCCGGGTGGCCGACGCTGACCGGGTGGCGAGTCGGCCGACAATTCGGTCGTTGCCGGGAGTAGGATCAGCTGCGAAAGGGGGTAGACATGGCTGACAAGTCTCCCCGTAAGGTGGCGTCCAAGAAGTCGGGCAAGACGCTCAAAGAGAAGCGCCGGGACAAGAAGGACAAGCAGCAGGTCCGCAAGGGGCTCATCACCTAGCTACGCCATTTGACCTTCTTCTTCGATACCCGTCCGATCGCTTCCTCGAGCGCCTCCTGCGCGGAGTTGCCCGCTTCGAGACTGATCGGCATGTTGCTCACGAGCCCGGCGAGGAGCTCTCCGGCGCTGAAGGCCGTCCCCTTCTTGTTCATGTATACCTGACCCTTGGTGGCGCCCTTGGCCTCGACGTACTCGTAGTACGCCGGGTGATGGTCGTCACCGATCAGCACGACATCGCCCGCCAGGACGAAGCTGACGAAGCTGTCCAGACCTTCGGCTTCCGGGAGGCTCTTGAGCGCCGCCTGGTTCGTGGCGTCGATCACACCCATGTCGATGCGGTCACGCGTCAGTTC
>DATGAX010000595.1:0-2106 GCA_035312965.1 Acidimicrobiales bacterium | reverse complement strand
TCGAACGGGATCCAGTTGGCGATCAGGGTGACGGTGTTGGGGTTGTCGGGGCTCTTGAACGCGTAGACGTCGGTGTTGTCAGCCACCGGGTCCTGGGTGATCAAGGGGGCCTCACGGTGGCTGGACGCGCCGGACGGCACGAGGGTCGCCAGCACGAGCCCGACGCCCAGGAGGGCGGGGGCTCGCATTTTCTTCATGACGGACAAACGCATCACTCCTGGTTCGTTGGACGTTCGATCACTGGCCCGCCACCGCAACGCCCATGACCTTCCAGCCGTCTCCCATGGGGGCGACCGCGGCCATGAAGTTGCTTCCAGGGCCCCGGACCGGCACGAGCCGGGCCCAGGTACCCACGTCCGGCCCGAAGGCGGCCAGAAATGCCTTCGGGTCAGGCGTCTTGTCGAGGCCGACCGGAGCACCCGCCGTCCAGGCCCCGGGGGCCTGGCACGGCGCCTGCACGAGGCTGGCCGGGCCGTAGAGGTTCGGCCCGACCTGGAGCGCCGCCGCGCCCGGGGTGTCGCAGGCGGCGAGCCGGTTGACCCAGCCCTGCACGACGGCGGACGCGCCGGCGTCGGCGGGAAGGACGGGCCGGAAGCTCACCGGGTCGGCGCCGACGCGCCAGGTGTCGCCCTCACGGCGCACCAGCCACACCGACAGGCTGCGGCCCGGCACCAGGCCCCGGATGGAGTCGAGCGAGGGCCGGTGGGTGGCCGACACGTCGACCTCGACCGCGCCCACCACGTCGGGGCTCGGGCGCGACGCTCCCACCTGAAAGGTCACGGGTTCGGCCCGGTCGACCTGGGCCCGGGCCCATCCGGCCGCCGTGGAGAAGCGGACCCGGCTCGGCGCGTCGAGCAGGGGGTACGCGGCCTCGGGGCGACCGTCGGCGAGCGGCTGAAGAAAGGCGGCCACCGCGGCGGCGGGATCGGCCGGTTCCGCCGCCAGCACGAGCGCGGCTGGTGCCGGCGACGGGGTGGCGGCCGGGACGGTGGTCGCGAACGGGAAGGCGCTCACCGATGCCGTACCCGGCTTGTAGGCGGGCCGCCCGCTCCCGCGGAAAACAGCGATGGCGCCGACGCCCAGGGCCAGGCCGGCGGCCACGACGGCCGCGCGCTTCAGGACCGCCAGTGCGTCGCTCCCACCCATGTACACCCTCTACGGCGCCGGTCGCATCGCCGGATGGGCCCTACGATGAACAGGTGCCCGGCATCTCCCGCGAGGACGTCGTCAACGTCGCCCGCCTGGCCCGGCTGGCACTCACCGTCGACGAGGTCGACCGCTTCACGGATCAGCTCGGCGCCGTGCTCGAACACGCCGCCGACGTGGCTGCTCTCGACACGACTGGCGTCCCCCCGACCGCCCACCCGTTCCCGCTGGTGAACGTCCTGCGCGACGACGTGCCCGCGCCCAGCCTCGACCGCGACGAGGTGCTGGCCATGGCCCCGGCCGCCGAGGACGGCCGCTTCCGGGTCCCGCGCATCCTCGGCGAGGCGCCATAGTGGCCGCGGTCGAGATCGGGCGCGACGTCCGGGCCGGCGTGCGCTCCGCCCGCGATGTGGTCGACGAGCACCTGGCCGCGATCGCCGCCCGTGAGCCCGAGCTGCACGCCTTCAACCTGGTCCTGGCCGACGAGGCCCGGGCCGCGGCGGACGAGATCGACCGGCGGGTGGCGGCGGGCGACGATCCCGGCCCGCTGGCCGGTGTGCCCGTCGCTCTCAAGGACAACCTCTGCACCCGCGGCGTGCCCACCACGTGCTCGTCGCGGATCCTCGAGGGCTGGCGGCCTCCGTACGACGCCACGGTGGTGACCCGGCTCCGGGAGGCCGGCGCGGTGGTCGTGGGCAAGACCAACCTCGACGAGTTCGCCATGGGTTCGTCGACCGAGAACTCGGCCTTCGGCCCGACCCGCAACCCGCACGACCCGACCCGGGTGCCAGGCGGATCCAGCGGCGGGAGCGCGGCGGCGGTGGCCGCCGGCTTCTCGGCCCTGGCCCTCGGCTCGGACACCGGCGGATCCATCCGCCAGCCCGCCGCGCTGTGCGGCGTGGTCGGGCTCAAGCCCACCTATGGGCGGGTATCCAGGTACGGGTTGGTGGCCTTCGCCTC
>DATGAX010000594.1:0-3186 GCA_035312965.1 Acidimicrobiales bacterium | reverse complement strand
CGTCACATCCATGGCGGCTTCGAGGGCACCGACACGCGGTTCACCTTCTACTACCCGGCCGCCGACCACTACCAGGGGCGGATGTACCACCCCCTTGAGGGGGCCAACGCGGGACACGAGGACTCGTTCGGCAACGAGCACGGCAATCTGCTCGGGGGCCTCGAGATGATCATCCGGCTCGGCGGGTACATGGTGGAGTCCAACATGGGTCACATCGGCGACGTCATGGACCCGAAGGCCGGGGACGACGTGACGATCTACGCCTTCCGGGCAGCGGCGGAGTCGGCCCGCTTCTCGAAGTACGTGGCCGCCCAGATCTACGGTGGGGCACCTGCCTATTCCTACGTCTGGGGCGGCAGCGGTGGCGGTCGGCGCTCACCGGGCTGCCTCGAGTACGGCCCGGACGTGTGGGACGGGGCGCTCCCCTTCATGGGCGGCGGTGAGGTGGAGGAACACGGGACGTTCCGCCCGCTCAAATGGACGAGCAACTTCCCGGTCATGTTCAACGTGCAGCGCATCCTCGGCGACCAGCTGCTCGATGTCATCGACGCGGTCAGCCCCGGCGGTAGCGGCGACCCCTTCGCCGGCCTCGACACCCACCAGCGCGAGGAGCTGGCCAACCTCTACAAGACCGGTTTCCCCCGTGGCGACGAGTGGGTGATCGGACAACCGTCGGGGGTCATCTGGCAGTGGTGCTCGATGGCCGACACGCTGCAGCACGACGACGACTACTACGCCAAGTTCTGGACGGAGCCTGGCCATGTCGGCTTCGACCAGCCCGACCTGGTCGTCAAGGACCTGATCGATCGGCCCGCCAAGGTGGCGCGGGTGCTGTGCGCCCAGGACTTCCTGGACGACCCGGAGCTGCAGAAGCCCGAGTACGACGTCCTGCGGCCCCGGGCGCTGATGCTGGCCGGAACCCGCGGTTTCGACCTGCCGATCGTTGTGGAGATCCCGGGTGCGTCGAGCGGGGGTTACCTGCTCGGGGCCAACGTGAAGATCACCAGTGGCAAGGCCGCCGGCCGGTCGCTCTACGTGATGTACTCGGTCGGGGACCTCATGGTCTGCGAAGGGCGAGGTGAGGCGAGCAACCTCCGCTTCACCGATGTCGCGCCCGGAGACGATGTCCATCTGGACAACCACGCCTTCCTGGCCCACTGCTACTACTCGAGACACCACCTGAGTGACGAGGCCAAGTGGGACTTCATGAGGGTTGACGGCATACCCGTCTACCCCCAGCACGAGTTGCCACCCAACTCGCCCTTCATGGGTGTCGCCTACTCCGGCCAGTACGAAGGCAAGCTCCTCTGGATCCACCACACCCACGACGCCTCGCTCTGGCCGTCCGACGGGGTGGTCTACCAGGCCCAGGTATTGAAGGCCCAGGGTGAGGAGGAGGCGGCCAAGAAGTTCCGTATCCGGTGGACGGAGAACGCCGAGCACGTTCCGGCCGAGTTCGTACCATCGATGCCGAACCGCTCGAGCAGCACCTGGCTGATCGACTACCGGCCGGTGATCGAGCAGTCCCTCGCCGATCTGGCCAAGTGGGTCGAAGAAGGCGTCGAACCGGCCGCCACGACCTACGACTACTCCGACGGCAAGGTGACGCTGCCTCAGACCGCGGACGAGCGCGGCGGAATCCAGCCGGTCGTCCGGGTCAGCGCCAACGGGGGGTTGCGGGCCGAAGTGAAGGTGGGGGAGCCCGTGAGCCTGTCGGTGCACGCTGAGACCCCGCCCGGGGCCGGCACCATCATCGCCGCAGCCTGGGACTTCGACGGATCGGGCTCCTACCCGTTCCACCACGATGAGGTCGACGGCCGGGCCAGAGAGGTCACCCTCAGCACCACCCATGCCTGGGACCGCCCGGGCACATACTTCGCGACCTGCCTGGTGCACGCCCACGTCGACGGCGACGTCCAGGCCACCTCGAGGCGCCTCCCCAACCTGGCATCGGCGCGGGTAGTCGTTTCCTGAGAAACCTTGACCGGCTCCTTCGCGACGGCACCGCCTAAAATGAGCCAATTAATATGCCACAAGTGCATCTGAAGGAGCAGGTAGATGGGACTGCTTGATGGCCGCGTCGTCATCGTCACCGGTGGGGGACGGGGTCTCGGCCGGGCGCATTGCCTGGAACTGGCCAGACAGGGCGCCTCGGTGGTGGTCAACGACCTTGGTGTAGGGCTGCACGGCGAACCCGGCGAAGCGGGCGATTCGCCCGCCGAGCAGGTCGTGGTGGAGATCGAGGCGGCCGGAGGCGTCGCCGTCGCCGACGACACATCGGTTACAGACTGGGACGGGATGGCCAAGCTCGTCGGCCGGGCGGTCGAACTGTTCGGAGACCTCCACGCAGTGGTGAACAACGCCGGCTTCATCCGGGACCGGATGCTCGTTTCCATGACCGAGGAGGAATTCGACTCCGTCATCCAGGTGCATCTGAAGGGCACCGTAGCCCTCACCAAGCATGCCTGCATGTACTGGCGGGACCAGTCCAAGCGCGGGCGGCCGGTCTCGGGCCGGGTCGTACTCACGACCTCTGGAGCCGGCCTCTTCGGCAACGTCGGACAGGCCAACTACGGATCGGCCAAGGGGGGCATCGCCACCCTCGCCTGCATCGTGGCCATGGAGATGGAGCGCTACGGCGTCACCGCCAACGCCGTCTCGCCGATCGCGGCGACCCGGATGCTGGCCACTATCGGCCGTTCCGCCTCGGAGGGCGCCCAGTGGGACCCCCTCGACCCGGCCAACGCGTCACCGGTCGTGGCGTGGCTGTGCAGCGAGGAGTCGGGCTGGCTCAGCGGCAACGTTCTGCGCATCGACGGCAACACGGTCCGCCGGGTGCGGAGCTGGACCGTCGAAGGCGGGTACAGCTCCAAGTCGGGTGAGGCCCTCAGCACCGAGGAGCTCGGGGTGGGTATCCGGCAGCTGTTCGGAGCGGCCCCCTTGGGCCTGGCCGGCGCCTGAGCCCGGATCGCTCTGCTTCCGTATTGCCCATCGTCGCGTACGCAGACGGTCCGGATTCCCCTCGGTCGTCGCCCGAGGCGGTGCTCGGAGGACGCGTCGAGAGCGCGCATGTGCTGTTGGGTTGGACACCCGAAGACCGGCCGTGGCTGCACTCACCGGATCTCCGGGGATGGACGGTCATGGCCGGCTACGCCCTCGGGGCGGCGGTCGAAGACGGCCGGCTTC
>DATGAX010000593.1:0-3205 GCA_035312965.1 Acidimicrobiales bacterium | reverse complement strand
GATTCTCACCGGCGTGGTGTTGTCCCTGACCAGGAGCTTCACCCGGCGCACGGCGTCGAGAAGGGCTTCCCGGCCCACCCTGAGCCGGTTGGGATAACTGGCAGGGATGAGCTGGCGGTAGTTGGGGAACTCGCTCTCGATGAGCCGGGTGGTCAGGCGGACGGGACCCAGCTCGAAAGCGGCGTCGTGGTCGGCCAGACGGAGGACCACCTGCTCGGCGCCGGCCAGGAGGCGCTGGAGCTCGGCCAGAGCCTTGGCCGGGACCAGGACCCGCTGGCCCTCCCGCAGCACGGTGGCGCCGGGCAGGTCCCGAACCGCCAGCCGGTACGAGTCCGTGGCCACCAGCCGAAGCCCACCCTCCTCGGCTGCCAGCAGCACGCCGGTGAGCATGGGCCTGGCGTCGTCGGTCGACGCCGCCCTCACCACCTGGCGCAAAGCCTCGGCAAACTCGCTGGCCTGGAGGCTGACGGCCTCGCCGGCGGGAGCGGGAAGGCGAGGAAAGTCCCCCACCGGGAGGGTGCGCACCACGAAGTGGGACCGGCCCGAGGCGATGCGGACCTCGTCCTCATCGCCGTCCACCGTGACCGCGCCGGGGTCCAGGGAGCGCACTATCTCGATCCCGAGTCTGGCCGGCACCACGACCACGCCGTCCACCAGGCCGGCCACGGGTGTCTCGGCCTGAATGGTCAGGTCGAGATCGCTTCCCGCCAGGTGGAGCACGTCTCCCGTCACCTCGAGGCGGATCCCGGAGAGAGCCGGGAGGGCGCCGCCCCGATTGGCCACGGCTCTTCCGGCTGTTCCGAGCGCCTCCACCAAGACGTCACGCTCGCAGCGGAACTTCACCGTCGGTCGCTCCTCTTCTTCTTGATAGGTATGTCTTTCAGAGACGGTAGTAGGCGCTGTGGATTGTGGACGCGCCGGCATCATGGCTGGTTAGAACACAAAAAAATATTCTGTCTTGTAATCCAGGATCGCACAGGGCGGGCGTGACAGAGGGGAGCCGCGTGCCCGCCGCGGTGGAAGAGGTCCCGCCATCCACCTCGAAACCCTCCTGTGCCCACAGCTTGTCCCATGCCGTCCCACCGGTCAGTCACCGCTTTTGATCATGTGGGTGAGCTCGGTGACCTGGTCGTATATCTGGCGTCGCTCCTTCATGAGGGCGGAGATCTTCTCCACGGCGTGAATCACCGTGGTGTGGTCCCGGCCTCCGAACTCCCGTGCGATGGCCGGATAGCTGAAATCCGTCAATTCCCGGAAGACGTACATGCCCACCTGGCGGGCCGCCACCAGCGGCCGGCGCCGGCTGGTCCCGCACAGCTCCTCGATGCTGAAGCCGAACATCTTGGCTGTGGCCTCGAGTATGCGCTGGGGTGTGACGACCCTGGGGGCGTTGTTGACCACCAGGTCGGACAGGACCTGCTCGGCCAGCTCGATGGTCAGGGGCTCGACGTTGAGGCTGGCGTAAGCACACACGCGGATGAGGGCGCCCTCCAGCTCGCGGATGTTGTCCTTCACGTGGGTGGCGATGAACTCCAGCACCTCGTCGGGCACGGTGGTGCGCTCACCCTCGGCCTTCTTGCGCAGGATGGCGAGGCGGGTCTCGAGCTCGGGGGGCTGGACGTCGGTGATGAGTCCCGACAGGAAGCGACTCCGGAGGCGATCCTCCAGGGTGGCGATCGATTTGGGGGGCCGGTCCGAGGTGATGACGATCTGCTTGGAGGCGCCGTAGAGGGAGTTGAAGGTGTGGAAGAACTCCTCCTGCAGACCCTCCTTGTTCTCCATGAACTGGATGTCGTCGATGAGGAGCACGTCGCACTCCCGATAGCGCCGCTTGAAGGCGGTGGTGGCGTTGGTTCGTATGGCGTCCACGAACTCGTTCATGAACGTCTCGGTGGAGACGTACCGCACGTGGCGAGCAGGAAAGTTCTCTCGCACGTAGTTGCCGATGGCGTGCAGGAGGTGGGTCTTGCCCAGCCCAGCCCGGCCGTGGATGAACAGCGGGTTGTAGGACTTGGCCGGGGTCTCCGCCACCGACAGGGCCGCGGCGTGGGCGAAGCGGTTGGAGGCTCCGGTGACGAAGGCGTCGAACGTGTAGCGGAAGTTCAGCGGGGCCTCGTCGAGTACGGAGACGGCCGCCTCGGGCGCGCGGGTGGACCGCGGAGACGCCGATTCGGTCCAGCTGGCTCCGCCGAGGAGGCCGGCAGGGTGGCCGTCGGGGTCGCTCACCTGCACCGTTGCCGGTTGGACCTCGATGTGGACGTCGAGGTGGGAGCCTGCCGCCCCGGTCAGAGCGTCCTGCACGAGGGGCAGATAGCGCCCGTCGATGCGCTCTTTTGCAAGCGAGGACGGCACGCCCAGCACTAGGGCGTCGTCATCCACCCTCAGCGGGCTGATGGCTTCGAACCATGTCTTCCAGGTGGCTTCGGCCACTTGGCTGCGCAGGGCCTGGGAACAGAGAATCCACAGACGTTCCGCCTCCGTCACCAGCGCATCTGCCTCCCCATCCAGGCTGTGTCCACACGGTGATCCACAGTCTGTGGATCACCGCCTCCGGCTGCCTTCCGATCAGACGTGGGTTGTCCACAACTGCGCCGGCCCTGGGGAAGAAGGGCAACGGACTGATTCCTCGAACGTCCTGCCGACGTGGGACGGCGACCGTACCACCGAGGGTGCGGAGGCGCACTAGGTGTCGTGGAAAACGTCCTCACCTGGGCCAACGAGGACAAGATGACCGCTTGGACGTGACCAAGGTCACCGTCGCGCTCCACCCGCGCCGGAGTGGCGTGCCCGACACCCTCCCTCTAGCCTGGAGCGGACCGGCCGGCGCCGGCCTGCGTTCGCGCTGCCGGCCCCCAGGAGAGGGGCCGAGGAGGCGATGAGTGAAGCGCACCTTCCAACCCAACACGCGCAAGCGGGCGAAGAACCATGGCTTCCGCCATCGCATGTCGACACGGGCGGGCCGAGCCATTCTCCAGGCGCGCCGGCGCAAGGGCCGCCACCGCCTGGCGGGCTGAGCAACCACCGAGGCGGCCCGGCCGACGCCTCGCCCCAGCAGACCGGGATCGCCGGGAGACGCCGCATCTGGCGCATCCGCGACCGCAGGACGTTCGAGGCACTGCGCGTCAGCGGTCGATACCTACGCCGGGGACCGATCACGGTAACCTTCCTGAGCGGAGATTCCGGTACGCCGCCGCGGTTCGCCTAC
>DATGAX010000592.1:0-4518 GCA_035312965.1 Acidimicrobiales bacterium | reverse complement strand
CAACCACGTCGCCTGGGTGCCGTCGTTCATCGTCTCGGTCCTCGTGATCGGGCCCCTTCTGGGCTTCGCCATGGAACGGATCAGCCGGCGGATCGCGCTCCAGGGCGTGGCATGGAAGATCGTGGCCACGGTCGGCCTCATCCTCATCGTCCAGGGCCTGGGCACCGTGAAGTACGGGGCGGACACAAGGGACGTGGCCCAATTCCTCCCGCGTGGCGACAAGTTCGTCCGGGTCGGCGGGGTCAACGTCTCCTACGCCCAGCTGACCGTCACCCTGGTCGGCCTGGTGGCGGTGGCGGGGCTCTACGGGTTGTTCCGCTGGAGCCGCACTGGGATCGCCATGCGCGCCGTCGTGGACGACGCCGATCTCCTGGCCATGCAGGCCACCAGCCCGGTACGGATCCGCCGGAGCGCCTGGGTCATCGGCTCCACCTTCGCCGCCCTCTCCGGGGTGCTGGTGCTCCCCTTCATCGGTCTCGATGCCATCGCCCTGACCTACCTGGTGGTCCAGGCGTTCGGGGCGGCCGCCATCGGCGCTTTCAGCAGCATTCCCCTGACCTTCTTCGGGGCCATGGTCCTCGAGATCGCGGCCAACATCTCGCAGAAGTACGTGGTCAACGTCACGTGGCTCTCGGGCCTCCCCAGCAGCCTGCCCTTCATCGTGCTGTTCGTCGTGCTGCTGCTGCTGCCCCGCCGGCGCCTGGTCTCCCCGTCGAGCGTCGAGATCCGGCCGGCCCTCCAGTGGCAGGGACCGATGCGGGTGCGCGCCACGACCGGCCTACTCGCCGTAGCGGTCCTGGCCCTCATCCCGGAGCTGGTGGGGGACAAGATCGGCTTCTACACCATCGGCCTCTCGCAGATGATCATGCTCCTGTCGCTCGGTCTGCTGGTCAAGACGTCGGGCCAGGTGTCGTTGTGCCACGCCGCCTTCGCAGCCATCGGGGCGGTGGCGTTCTCACAGTTGACGCTGCAGCACGGGATCCCCTGGTTCGCGGCCCTCCTGCTGGCCGGCCTGATCGTCGTCCCTGTGGGCGCGTTCGTGGCCATACCGGCCATCCGGCTCTCGGGCCTGTTCCTCGCCCTGGCCACCTTCGGCTTCGGCATCTTCGTGGAGCAGATGCTGTACGCCCGCGGCTTCATGTTCACCGTGCTGTCGAGCGGCCGGTCGGTCCCCAGGCCGTCCTTGGGATCGACCGACAAGGCGTACTACTACGTCGTCCTCGTCATCATGGTGCTGACCGCTCTCGTGATGGTCGCCATCCACGAAGGCCGCTTGGGCCGGGTGCTACGGGGCTTGTCCGACAGCCCGATGGCGCTGGCCACCCTGGGCCTCAGCACCAACACCACCCGCGTCATCGTCTTCTGCATCTCCGCCTTCTTCGCCGCCATCTCGGGTGTGGTGTACTCGGGCAGCATCCACTTCGCCCTCTCGGGCGACGCCCACTTCGCGTCCCTCTACTCGCTGACCCTGCTGGCCATGCTGGCCCTGGCCCCGTTCGCCGAGCCCTGGTACGCCGTCTTCGGGCTGATCGCCGCCGTCATCCCCGCCTACCTCACCAGCACCAACGTCTCCTACTGGCTGAACGCCTTCTTCGGGGTGTCGGCGGTGTCGGTCGCCCTGCGGGGTGGCCACCCGGGCATGCCGGCCGAGTGGCGACGGTTCTTCGAGCGCTTCGGGCGGGCGGAGGCACGGTTCCGGCTGGCGCCGGCCACCGCGGCCCGGCGGCTCTCCGAGGGACCAGGGCTCGACGTGGCCGACCTGCGGGTGGCGTTCGGGGGCCTGGTGGCCGTGGACCAGCTGAGCTTCTCGGTGCCCCTGGGCCGGATCACCGGGCTGATAGGGCCGAACGGCGCGGGCAAGACCACGACCTTCGACGCCTGCAGCGGGCTCAACCGCCGGATCGGAGGCGCCGTCGCCTTCGAGGGCGTCGACGTGACCGGGGCCGGGGCTTCTGCCCGCGCCCGCCTGGGCCTCGGACGCACGTTCCAGCGGATGGCCCTGTGCGACCGCCTCACCGTGGCCGAGAACGTCGAGCTGGGCCGGGAGGCCGGCCTGGCCGGGAGCCGCATCCTCGGTCAGATGATCGCCCGCCGGACCCAGCGGGCGGAGACCAAGGCGGCGGCGTGGTCGGCCATGGAGCTGTGCGGCATCACGGACCTGGCCGGACTGCAGGCCGGCCAGCTGTCCACCGGGCAGCGGCGCCTGGTCGAACTGGCCCGGTGCCTGGCCGGGCAGTTCGACGTGCTCCTCCTGGACGAGCCGTCGTCGGGCCTGGACCGGACCGAGACGGCGGCGTTCGACGCCATCCTGCGCCGGACCGTGGCCGAGCGGGGCTGCGGGATCCTGCTGGTCGAGCACGACATGTCGCTCGTGATGAACGTCTGCGACTACATCTACGTGATGGACTTCGGCAAGCTCCTCTTCGAGGGGGACCCGGCAAGCGTGGCGGCCAGCTCCGAGGTGCAAGCCGCCTACCTCGGCTACGAGACACTCGAGTCGGCGGCGGAAGCGAGGGGGGCGTGATGTCGGGCCAGCAGCCGCACGCGAACGGTGCGACCACGATGTCGCCCAGCACGCCGGCCCTGGAGCTCCGGGACGTCACCAGCGGCTACGGCCGGACGGTCGTGCTCAGAGAGGTGTCCGTCACGGTGCCGGCCGGCCAGGTCACGGCCATGCTGGGGCCCAACGGCGCCGGCAAGACCACCCTCCTACGGACCGTCTCGGGCTTCATCCGGCCCCAGTCCGGATCGGTCCACCTGTTCGGCGACGATGTGACGACCGCGGCGCCCTACCGGCGCTTCGAAGCCGGGTTGTGCCACGTGCCCGAGGGTCGTGGCGTCTTCCGGTCCCTCACGATCCGGGAGAACCTGGTCATGCAGGCCCGGAAGGGGCAGGAGCGCGCCGCCATCGAACGGGCGACCGATGCCTTCCCCATCCTCGGCAGCCGGCTGGGCCAGACCGCCGGCACGCTGAGCGGGGGGGAGCAGCAGATGCTCGCCATGGCGTCGGCCTACGTGCGCGAGCCCCGGCTCATCCTGGTCGACGAGGCGTCGCTCGGGCTGGCCCCGCTCATCGTCGACCACATCTTCGCCTTCATGGAGCGGGTCGCCCGCGAGGGCAGCGCCCTGCTGATCGTGGACCAGTTCGCCACCCGGGCGCTGGCCATGGCCGACCGGGCCTACGTGCTCAGCCGGGGAAGCATCACCTATGCCGGCTCACCCGACGGGCTGGGTGAGGACGAGCTGATGGGCCACTACCTGGGCGGCTGAGCACCCTCTCAGCTACGACGGTTCAGCTGACGTCGGCCATGGTCGTCCGGGGCGCCGCCTCGGAAAGGAGCTTGCGGACGATGACGTCCACATCCTCCGGCTGGGCCGGCACGTCCTCGGTGGCCGGTCCCCGGCGCCAACCCTCGGCCACCGCCAGCACCAGGCCGGACGACTCGATCACCTGCCCGGTGACGCCCGCCGACTGGGCCGACGCCAACCATGTGACCACCGGCGCGACCCACTTCGGCTCGAACTTGGCCAGCATCTCTTCCGGCAGTGAAAGGTCCTCGGTGAGGCGCGTCAGCGCCCCCGGTGCGATGGCATTGACCGTCACGCCGTAACGCTCGAGCTCCATGGCGGCGATCTGGGTGAATGCGGCGATCCCCGCCTTCGCCGATCCGTAGTTGGTCTGGCCCGGGTTGGCGTACAGCCCTGCCACGGAGGAGGTGTTGATGATGCGGGCGTCGTTGGACTGGCCCGCCTTGGACCGGTTGCGCCAGTAGACGGAGGCGTGGTGGGACGTGGCGAAGGTGCCCTTGAGGTGGACCCGTACAACGGCGTCCCACTCCTCTTCGGTCATCGAGAAGAGCATCCGGTCGCGCAGGATCCCGGCGTTGTTGACCAGCACGTCCAAGCCGCCGAACACCTCCACCGCCTGGCCGATCAGCGCCTCGGCTCCCGCCCAAGTGCTGATGTCGTCGGAGTTGGACACCGCCGCGCCACCGGCCTCGACGATCTCCTCCACCACGGAATCGGCCGGTCCGGCATCCCCGCCGGTACCGTCGCGCCGGCCGCCGACGTCGTTGACGACCACCATGGCTCCCTCGGCCGCCAGCATCAGCGCGTACGCGCGGCCGATGCCCCGTCCCGCCCCGGTGACGATCGCGACGCGGCCCGTGCACATTCCTGAAGTCATAAGGTTAAATATATACACCTAATACCGATGGGAGCGATATGGCTGAGCCGAGCTGGGCGGGAGGCGACTTCCAGCAACCACCCCGTACCGACGGGGGTGTCGCCCTGTGCGGGTCGTGCGCCAAACGCGGCGAGTGCCGGCTCGGCCTGACCACCGAGGCGCTCGATTCGTCCGGCGTCGCCCACTTCCGGCTGTCCTGCCCCGACACCTACGAGGGCGGCCCGGGGGTGGCCCACGGCGGCTGGACGGCCGAGGTGCTGGACGAGGTGTGCGGCCATGTGCCGCTGCTCAACAACCAGATGTCGGTCACCGCGACGCTCACCATCCACTTC
>DATGAX010000591.1:0-5529 GCA_035312965.1 Acidimicrobiales bacterium | reverse complement strand
GAGATCGGCGGGGGGATCTGGCTGGCCGCGTCGACCAACGACTGCACCACCGACGGGACGGTGCTCGGAGTGGCCATCGTCGCCTATCCCCTCGACCGCTCCTACCTCCAGGGGCGCGAGGCCATCGACCCGGGCGTGTCTCTGGCCCTGGTGTCGGGCGATCAACCCTTCGCCGTCGCCGGCATGGCCCCCGACGACGCCGTCTCCCTGGCCGCCCGCCTGCACCCGCGGCCGAGCCAGTCGCTGGCGGTGGCGGTCGGGGACCGCTTCGTCAGCGTGGCCGCCATCACGGCGCCGGCCGATACCGGGCGCCGGGTGCCGCTGGCACTGGTGCTGAGCGACCGCAGCAACACCGTCCTGTCGACCCGGGACCAGCTGTTCCGCACATTGTTCCTGATCGCCTTCGGGGGCACGGTGCTGGCCCTCGGGCTGGCCATCTTCACCGGGGACCGGATCACGGCCGGGCTGCGCCGGCTCACCCGCACCGCGGCCGGCATCGCCAGCGGCGACTCCACCGCCCGCTCGGGCGTCACCGGTGACGACGAGGTGGCGTCGCTCGGCTCCGCCTTCGACGCCATGCTCGACTCCGTGCTGGCCCAGTCGGCCGCCCTGCAGACCGCGGCCGAGGACGAAGCCCGCCTGCGCAACCGGCTGGAAGCCGTGGTGGCGGGGATGAACGACGCCCTCATCGCAGTCGACTTCTACGGCCACATCACCGACTTCAACCAGGCCGCCGTCGCCCTCACCGGCATCGACGCCGCCACCGCCCTGGGCGCCCCGGCCACGCGGATAGTGCGCCTGCACAACGAGGAGGGGGCGCCGATCGGCCGCCAGCTGTTCCAGGCCGGCCGGCGCAGCACGACGGTCATGGCCCGCGTGGTGCGCGACGACGGGGAAATACCGGTGGCGGTGTCGAGCGGCGACCTGCACGCCCATTCCGGGGAGGCCATCGGCACCGTCCTCGTCTTCCGGGACATGCGCCGGGAGCAGGAAGTCGAGCAGATGAAGACGGAGTTCCTCTCCCGCATCGGCCACGAACTGCGCACCCCGCTCACCGGGATCCTGGGGTACGCCGACATCCTCCTGCGCCGGGCCGTCCCCGAGGAGCGGGCCCGGGCCTGGTACGAGGAGATCCTGCACAGCGCCCGGCGGCTGCTGCGCATCGTGGAGATGCTCGAGTTCTTCGCGTCGGAGGGCGCCGGGCGGGTCGTCCTGCGCCCCGAGCCGGTGGACGTCCGGGCCGTCGTCAACGGCATCGCCTCCTCGTGGAGCGGTCGGCTCCCGGCCAACCTGTCCCTCGGGCGGCGCCTGCCCAAGACGGAGACCATGGTCACCGCCGACCAGCGGTGGCTGACTCTGGCGGTGGACGAGCTGATCGACAACGCGGTGAAGTTCTCCCCCGAGGGCGGCCGCATCCTGATCCGCGTCACCCCCGGCCCGGAGACGGTCGAGATCTCCGTCGCCGACCAGGGGATGGGCATGACGGCGCAGCACTACGACGTCCTGTTCGGCGAGTTCGTGCAGGGCGACACCTCCGACACCCGGCGCTTCGGTGGTCTCGGACTGGGGTTGGCGGTGGTGCGGCGGGTGGTGGAAGGCCACGGCGGTTCCATCACCTGCCGTTCGGCGCCGGGGCGGGGCACCACGTTCACCATCGGTCTGCCTGTCTGGCCCAGCCCGGAGGACGGGGCGGCCGACCGCGCCGGTGCCGCGGGTGCGCCGGGGGCGGGTGCGCCGGGTGCGGGTGCGGCGGGTGCGGGTGCGGCGGGTGCGGGTGGCAGCGCGGCGGGAGCGGCGGCGGATGCGGGGGCGGCCGGGCGGCCCGGGCGCCCACCCCGGAAGGCGCCGTTGCGGGCCCGGCCCCGCCCGCCATCACCCACCGATCCAGGCGGTGCGCCGTAGGCTCTCGAGCCATGGGTCCCGACACTTCGCTGACCCCTGAGCTCATCCAGGCGCAATCGTTCACCAGCGGTTTTCGTGGCTACGACCCCGGCGAGGTCAAGACCTTCCTCACCCGTGTGGCCAACGAGCTGCGGGCCTGGCGGGAACGGGCGGAAGGATTGGAATCGGCGTGGCACTCGGCCGAAGAGCGGGCGGCCCGGCCGCCCGTCCTCGACGAGGACACGCTCATGGCCGCGGTCGGGGAGGAGACGGCGACCATCCTGCGCACCGCCCGGGCGGCGGCCGCCGACCTACGGACCAAGGCGGCCGAGGAGGCGGAGCGGACCCGATCCGAGGCGCTCTCAGAGTCGGAGCGGATGCTGCAAGCGGCCCGCACCGAGGCCGAGAGGGTGCTGGGTGAGGCGACGACCGAGGCGGCGCGCCTGCGGGGCGACGCCGAGGCCGCCCTGGGCGCCGCGAGCGCGGCGGCCGAGGAGATGGCCAACGGCCTCCTTGCCGCGGCCCGCCAGGAGGCGGCCGAGCTGGTGCAGCGGGCGACCGACGAGGCGGAGGACACCCGCACCAAGGCGGAGAAGGACCGGCAGCTGACCATCGAAGGGGCCAACAGCACCCGGGACCGCATCCTGGAGGACCTGTCCCGACGCCGGCGGGTGGCCACCGTGCAGATCGAGCAGCTCCGGGCCGGGCGGGAGCGGCTGATCGAGAGCTACGCCATGGTGCGGCGCACCCTGGAAGAGGTGCAGTCGGAGCTCAGCCGGGCCGACGCCGAAGCACGGGCCGCGGCCGACGACGTGGGGCGGCGACTCCGGGACGAACCCGAGGTGGAGCTGTCGGAGTCCACCCGCCTGTTCGGCGGCGACAGCCCCGACCATGGCGGCGGCGACGGTGGCGGCGGCGACGGAGGGGCCGCTACGGGGGGCCCGGCCGACGTCCTGGTGGTCGAGTCGGTCGAGGTGGTCGAGGCGGTCGGCGGGGCCGATGAGGCCGATGCGGCCGCGGCGGCCGATACGGCCGATGCGGGCGTCGAGGACGCCCGCGGCCCGGTCCCTGAGGCGTCCGTGCCGCAGGCGGAGGCGGTGGCGGCTGACGAGCCTCCGGGCAGCGCGGTGGACGAGCTGTTCGCCCGCATCCGGGCCACCCGGGCCGGCCTGGAGGCCGCGGCCGGGTCGGCCGGGCCGGCTCCGGGGCCCGATGCGGTGGACGTCACCGACACGCCCGCCGCCGGCCCGACGGCCGAAAGCGGGAAGGTGGAGTCCACCGATGCGGACCAGGCGTCGGGCAAGAAGCGGTTTGGCCGGGGCGGCGGCTCCCGACCGGCCAACGGCCACCCCCGTCCGGCGCCCGCTGCCGCCCAGGGCGGGGTCACCGTCGTGGAGATGGGCCCGTCCGATCCGCCGGTGTCCAACACCGACGAGACGCTCCTGCAGTCCCGCGAATCGGCCGTGGTCGACCTCGAGGTGGCCCTGACGAGGCGGCTCAAGCGGACCCTCCAGGACGAGCAGAACGACGTCCTCGACCGCCTGCGCGGCGTCAAGGGCGCGCCCACCGTCGAGACGCTCCTGCCCGACACCTCTGCTCAGGTCGGTCGCTACGCCGGCGCGGCCCGCTCGCTCCTGGCCGACGCGGCCGCGGCCGGCGCCGTCTTCGCCGACGAGACGCTGGGCCGGCCGGGCCGGGACGCCCCCGTCGAGGTGGACGTCTCCGATCTGGCCGACGACTGCGGGCGAGGCATCGTCTCGGCCCTGCGCCGCCGCCTCGAGCAGGCCATCGAGACCGGCGAGGCCGAGGACCAGGCCGTCCTGGTCGAGTCCCTAGGCGCGGCGTACCGGGAGTGGAAGACGCAGCGCATCGAGCGCCTGGCCGGCGACGTGCTCTCCGCCGCCTTCTCCCGGGGGACCTGGCAGGCCACCCCCGAGGGCGCCCGACTGCGCTGGGTGGTCGAGGATGCCGACGGGCCCTGCCCGGACTGCGACGACGACGCGCTGGCCGGCGACCTGCCCAAAGGGGAGGCCTTTCCGACCGGCCAGCCGTACCCTCCGGCCCACAGCGGGTGCCGGTGCCTGCTCGTCCCGAGTGCTCCCCGGGACTAGC
The DNA here is from genome assembly GCA_035312965.1 of Acidimicrobiales bacterium. Taxonomy (GTDB): domain Bacteria; phylum Actinomycetota; class Acidimicrobiia; order Acidimicrobiales; family Palsa-688; genus JAKCDU01. Next base: position 1,536 of record DATGAX010000591.1, on the reverse strand, counting down.
CGGAGGGGTGGCGCCGCCGTAGGCGGCGCTCGCCAGTAGAGTCTCGCCCCGGATGCGTACCCCTCAGGACCAACCGCGCCGCCTGCCGCGCGCTTCGCGCCGAACGCGGGTGCTGGTGGTCGTCGGCATCGTCGTCCTGATCGTCCTGATCGCCTCGCTCAGGGGCCTGGCCAACTTCTGGACCGACTACATGTGGTTCCAGTCGGTCGGCTTCACCTCGGTCTTCAAGGGCGTCCTGCTGACCAAGGTCGTCCTGTCGGTGGTGTTCATCGCCATCTTCTTCGTCCTCATGCTGGCCAGCCTCACGGTGGCCGACCGCCTGGCGCCCCTCGAGGTGGACCCGTCGGTCGCCAACGAGCTCGTGGTGCGCTACCGCGACTTCGCCTTCACCCGCGGCCTGCGGATCCGCCTCGGCGTCAGCGCCCTCTTCGCCTTGCTGGGCGGCATCGGTGCCGACCGGCAGTGGAACCACTGGGATCTCTTCTGGTACCGGGTCCCCTTCGGGATCACCGACCCGCAGTTCCATCGGGACGTCGGCTTCTACGTCTTCCAGCTGCCCTTCATCCGCTTCCTCATCAGCTGGGCCTTCGAAGCGGTCGTGGTGGTGCTGATCGTCACCGTCGTGTTCAGCTACCTCAACGGCGGGATCGTCCCGCAGGCGGCGTCGGAACGGGTCCGGCCCGCGGTCAAGGCGCACCTGTCCGTGCTGCTGGCGGTGCTGGCCGTGATCAAGGCGGTGGCCTACTACTACGACCGCGTCGGCCTGGTGCTCTCCAGATCCCACGTGGTGGACGGAGCCACGGCCACCAGCGTGCACGCCGACGCGCCGGCCAAGTTCCTGCTGCTCGTCATAGCTCTCGTCTCCGCCGGCCTGTTCGTCGCCAACATCCGCCAGCGGGGGTGGGTGCTGCCCGCCGTCGGCGTCGGCCTGTGGGTGCTGGTCAGCATCCTGCTGGGCGCCGCCTACCCGGCCCTGTACCAGGCGCTGAGGGTGCACCCCTCCCAGCAGACCAGGGAAGCGCCGTACATCATCCGCAACATCAAGGCCACCCGCGACGCCTACGGGCTGAGCAGCGTCGTGGCGCCGGCCGGATACAGCTACAGCCCGACGGTGACCGCCTCCGAGGTGCAGGGCAACAGCCCCCAGTCCAAGATCAACCAGCAGACCCTCGGCAACGTGCGCCTGCTGGACCCGGCCGTCAACCTCCTCAACTCGTTCAACAAGTACCAGTCGCAGCGGGCGTACTACTCGTTCAACGATCTCGACCTGGACCGGTACGTGTACCAGACCGCCCTCGGCCCCCAAGAGACCGCCACCATCACCTCCGTGCGGGAGCTCAACAGCTCGGTGCCCTCGGACTTCGTCAACCGCCACCTCAACTACACCCACGGCTATGGAGCCATCCAGGCCCCGATCAGCCAGTCCGGCGTCAACAGCGACGGCACCCCCAACTTCACCCTCTCGGCGCTGCCCCCCGTGAGCAGCCAGGAGTCGGTCGCCCTGACGACGCCCCAGGGGTCCGGCGTGTACTTCGG
>DATGAX010000590.1:0-4717 GCA_035312965.1 Acidimicrobiales bacterium | reverse complement strand
GCGCATGGACGGCCAAGGCGTTGGAGGACGCCGGCCACGAGGTCCGGCTCTTTGTCCGGACTCCGGAGAAGCAGAAGGTCAGCACCCTTCCCATCGGTGTACGGACCGGCGACGTGGCCAGCGGTGACATCACCGATGCCGATCATGCCCATCTCGACGCCACACCGGTCCATCTCCGAAATGGTCACGGCCACCGGGTCGTCGGCGTCGACCAGCTCCTTCTCCGGCACCTGCTTGAACATGTACTCCACCGGGAACTGGTACTCCTCGCTCGACTGGCGATCCTTGGTCTGGCGGGTGATGAAGGCGTACGTCTTCTTCATGTCGCCGTGCGGGAAACCGATCATGGTGTCCACGATCCCGATGCCCTGCGGAAATGTCACCTGGCGTTGCCTTTCTCTGAAGGGATGGGAGCGCCCTGCTTGGGGATCGAGCGGAACGGCACGTCTTTGTCCACTCTGGGCTCACCGGGCAACCCGAGCACCCGTTCGCCGATGATGTTGCGCTGGACCTCCTCGGTGCCTCCACCGATGCGGGAGCCGAACTGGCCCAGGAACTGCAGCTGCCAGCCGCTGGCCTGGTGGCCGGAGTAGTCGAGCAGCGTGCCTTCCGCACCGAGCAGCTGCATGACGAGGTCGCCGTTGCGCGCCTGGTGCTCGGAGATGGCCAGCTTGAGCACCGAGCTCTCCGGGCCCGGCTGCTGCCCCCTGGAGAGGGCGGTCTGCGTGCGCCAGCCCAGGTACTTCATGACCTGCAGTCGTATGTAGGCCTGCATCAGCGACTGGCGGGCGGCCGGGTCGGCTCGGCGGCCCCGGCTGGCGGCCAGGGCGGCCAGCCCGGCGAACGGGTCACCCGTAGTAGGCGAACCACCGATGAACATCCGCTCGTTGGCCAGCGTGGTGACGGTCACCCGCCAACCGTCGTTGACCCCTCCGACCACATTGGCGGCCGGGATGGCGACGTTGGTCAGGAAGACTTCGTTGAAGTGGGAGGCGCCCGTGGCCTGGCGCAACGGCCGGATCTCGATGCCCGGGCTGCGCATGTCGAGCAGGAAGTAGGTGATGCCCCGGTGCTTCGGGGCGTCGACGTCGGTGCGGGCGAGCAGGATCCCCCAGTCGCTGAAATGGGCCGACGACGTCCACACCTTCTGCCCGTTGACGACCCAGACGTCTCCGTCGCGTTCGGCGCGGGTCGAGAGGTTGGCCAGGTCGGAGCCGGCACCCGGCTCGGAGAAGAGCTGGCACCACACCTCGTCGCCTCGGAGCATCGGGGGCAGGAACCGGTCCTGCTGCGCTTCGGTGCCGTGGCCCATGATGGTGGGCCCGGCCATGCCGATGCCCTGGGCGAAGACGCTGGACGGCACGTCGAAGCGGGCCTGCTCCTGGGCGAAGATCAGAGCCTGGTCGGCGGTGCCGCCTCGACCCCCTAACTGGCGGGGCCAGGTGATGCCGGCCCAGCCGCCGTCGTAGAGGGTGCGCTGCCACTCCTTGGACTGCTTGACGTGCAGGAGCTCGGCCTCGGCGTCGGCCTCGCCCACGGTTACGGGACCGCCGGAGCCGGCTCGCCGGGGCGAGGCGTGGCGGCTCAGCCAGTCGTAGGCCTCAGCCCGGAAGGCGGCCTCTTCCGGGGTGTCGTCGAAATCCATGCTCTGCCATCCCCTCGCTACCGATTGGAATCCAATTCTATTCGACCGGGCCGGGCGGCGACTACCTGAGGATCTCCGCCGACACCACCGTGTCGAGCGGGAAGGGGTAGGAGATGTCCTGGCGCTCGGAGAGATGGCGGTGGGCCAGGCGGGTGGCTCCGGCCGGGTCTCCGGCGGCGATGAGGTCGACAAGTTGGGTGTGCTCGTCCAGGCTGGCCCGGCGGGCGGCGGGGGTGCTGGTCGCCACGATCTGCCCTTCGCGGCGCCCGCGGCTCAGCCTCCGGACGTGCTCGGTCCACATCGTCTCGAGGGTCCCGACCACGAGGATCATGGTCTCGTTACCGCAATTGGCCACCATCTCCTGGTGGAACCGCCGCGCTGTGGCGGCGTAGGCGGGGCCGTCGTCGACCACCCGGGAGCTCTGCTTGATGTTGGCCCGGAGGATGGGCACGACGGTCCGGCGCCGGTCGGTCCGGGTGGCGCACTGGGCCGCGCAGGCCGGGTCGAGACGGGCCAGCGCGTCGCTGACGTCGCGCAGCGGTACGGCCCGGGACTGCAGGACCATGGCCAGCATGTAGGCGACGTTCGACGCGACGGGAGCGTGGACCACGGCGCCGCCGACGTTGCCCCGCTTCACGGTGATCAGCCCTTCGGCCTCGAGTATGCGCAGGGCCTCCCGGATGGATGGCGGGCTGACTCCGAACTGCTCGAGGAGGTCCTCCTGCTTGGGCAGCAGCGTACCGTCGGCGAACTCCCCGGCCAGGATGCGCTCCCGCAACTCGGCCGCGATCACGTCGGCCAGACGGGGCGCCTTCAGATGGACAGCGTTGGCACTAACATTTATAGTTTAGCAAAGATTGAGAGTACAGCCCAGCGCCTTCGTCGTCAGCATCACCCCGTTCGCCGACGACGGGTCCTTCGACGAAGGACGCGTCCGGGCTCATCTGGGCCGCCTGCGGGAAGCCGGTATCGGCGCCTACCTGGGGGGCGGAGGCAGCGGGGAGGGATATGTCCTCGACGCCGAGGAGACGACCCGCCTCCTTCGGATCGGCGTGGAGGAGCTGCAGGGGACGGTGCCGGTCCGCGCCATGGGAGTCGAGCCCCGCACGGCGGAGGAGATGATCCGTTTCGTCGGTCTGGCCCGGGCCACCGGCGTGGACGCCACGCAGATCTACTCCCTGGACCAGGGCCACGGCCACAGGCCCTCGACCGTCGAGATGCGGCGGTACTTCGAGGAGGTGCTGGCCTCGACCGACCTGCCCGCCGTCCTGTCCACGCACCAGTCGGTCGGCTACCGCGTGCCGGTCGACATGCTCATCGACCTGGCCGGCAGATACGAGCACCTGATCGGGGTCAACTTCTCCCACCAGGACATGGCCTACCTGGCCGATGTCATCGATGCCGTGGGCGACCGGCTGGAGATCCACGTAGGCGGGCCGCATCACGCGCTCACGGCTTGGGCCCTGGGCGCCACCGGGTTCCTCACATCCGAAGCCAATCTGATACCCAAGACGTGCTCGCAAATGGTGACCGCGTACGCACACGGCGACGCCGCCACCCTGTTCCGGTCGTTCGGCTCGGTGTTCCGCCTCTCTACCGCTCTCTACGGCGCCGGTGGCATCCGGGCGACGAAGGCGGTGCTGGGAGAGTTCGGCCACCCAGGCGGGCCGCCCCGCCCGCCGCAGCTACCCGCCGACCCGGGCGCGGTGGCCCGCCTGGTGGCGCAGGTGGAATCGCTGGACCTGGCGGACCGTCTCGAAAGAGCGGAGTTCCTCGGAGGAAAGGTGCGAGCGTGAAGCAGTACAGGCTGATCTCGTCGGACGGACATCTCAACGAGCCGGCCGACGTGTGGACGTCCCGGGTGGCGGCCAAGTACCGCGACCAGGTGCCGCGGGTGGAGTCACTGGAGCAGGGCGACGCGTGGGTGATGGCGGGCGTCGACTATCCCATCCCGTTCGGCTGGGCCGCCACCGCGGGCCGTGATCCGAAGGACTGGACCCAGTGGTGCCGGTACGAGGACATCAACCCGGGCAGCTACGACCCCAAGGCGCGGGTGGAGGAGATGCAAGAGGACGGAGTGGACGCCGAGCTCCTGTTCGGCTCCAACTACCCCTCCGCTTATGTCAGTGCCTGCGAGGACCCGGAACTGCACCATGAGATGGTGCGGGCCTACAACGACTTCATGTCGGAGTTCTGCTCGTACGCGCCGGATCGGCTCGGGGGGACCGCCCTGCTCCCCAACCGCGGCGCCGAAGGCGCGTTGGCGGAGATCGAACGGGTGTCGTCCATGCCCGGGTTCGTCGCCTTCCTCCTCAAGCGCTACCCGAACGGTGACACTTCGATCTCCCCGGACGACGATCCGGTCTGGGAGGCGATCGAAGCCTCCGGCAAGCCGGTCACGATCCACGTGGGCCTGACGTCGCAGATGGTGGGCCGCCAGCGGGCCGAGTCCCTACCCGGCACCGGCCACTTCCACGACGCCCCGTTGCGCATGCTCCAGTTCATCTTCTCCGGTGTTCTGGACCGCTACCCCAGGCTGCGGATCCCCTTCATCGAGGTGGACTGCGGGTGGATCCCCTACTTCGAGGACCAGGCCGACGACAACTACATGCGGCACTCGAAGGCGTCTCTCAAGGACCGTCCGCTGGATCGGCTGCCCAGCGAGTACATGCACGAGTTCTTCCCGGCTGCGTTCATCACCGATCCGTTCGCGGTGGCCAATCGGCACCGTATCGGCGTCGACCGGATGCTGTGGTCGAGCGACTACCCCCACATCACCACGGACTGGCCCAACTCGTGGAAGTCGATCGCCTCGACCTTCAGCGAGGTGCCCAAGGACGAGCGCCACGCCATCCTGGCCGGCAACGCCCAGCGCCTGTTCGGCTTTGGCCAGTAACCAGGTCATTGGCCAGTAACCAGGTCACCAGCCGGGAGACCGCCGCGGCCTACCGAGGGGCCGGGTGGTGGACGACGGACACCCTGGCCGGCAGAGTCCGCCGCCACGCTTCGGCCCACCCCGGTCAGATCGCGGTGGTCGACGGTACGGGCCGGCACACCTACGGAGACCTGCAG
>DATGAX010000589.1:0-4185 GCA_035312965.1 Acidimicrobiales bacterium | reverse complement strand
GGTGCACGTAGTCGGCTCGCTCCAAGGCGTAAGGAATCCACCCGATGCCGCCCTCCGACATGGCCATTTGCAGGTCGGGGAAGCGCTTGAGCACCCCGGAGAAGAGAATGTCGGTGATGGCCTGAAGGCTGTTGACCGGGGTGAGGGAGATCATCACCTCTGGCGGGGCGTCGGGCGCGGTGATCGGGATGGTCGACGAGGAGCCGATGTGCAGGCAGATCACCACGTCGTGATCCGAGCAGGCCTTGAAGAACGGATCCCAGTAGTCGGTGTGGTAGCTGGGCAAGCCCAACTTGGACGGGTTCTCCGAGAACGTGACGGCGTGACAACCCTTGGCCGCTACCCGCTCGATCTCTTCGGTCATGGCTTCGACGCTCCAAAGTGGCGGGATCGAGAGCGGGATGAACCGATCCGGATTGGAGCCGTGCCACTCGTCGATATGCCAGTCGTTGTAGGCCCGCACGGCGACCAGCGCCATGTCCTTGTCGGCGATCCGGGTGAAGTACTGACCGCAGAAGTGCGGGAACGAGGGAAAGTTGAGACCGGCCAGGACTCCGGCCGCGTTCATGTCATCGATCCGTTCCCGGGAGCTCCAGCAGCCCGGGCGCATCTGGGTGTATTCGGTGGGATCGAGGTTGTACTCCTCGGGTGGGCAGCCGGCCACGGCGTTCAAGCCGACGCTGACGGCCCTCTCGCCCTCGAACTCCCAGATGTCGCCGCCGTCCTCGGTTCTCACGATGTGGGGCTTGCGGTCGGCATAGCGACTCGGCCAATGGGCGTCGAACATCGTCGGCGGCTCCACAATGTGGTCGTCGACGCTGATGAGGATCATGTCATCTGGCTTCACTGCTACCTCCCCGTGATGAACACCACTCTAGTTGACGATAGCGTCAAATACGTCTCGGATCTACATCGACCGACCCGGATCTAGTTCGGCCGCCGCGGCCTTGGCCATCGAGTCCTGCTGAAAGGTGGCTACCAGCCGGCCATCAGCGGTATGGACCGCTCCCCCGCCGTATACCCGCCCGCCGGCCGCCTTGGTCGCCTCGGAGACGATGAGCAGCCATTCCGACACGTCGAAGGGGTCGAGAAAGTGGGCGGTGTGGGCAATGACGCCGGTCGACAGCGTCCGATGGGCCTGGGTGATGTCGATTTCGTTTCGGTACGGTCGCATGGCCAACCCGATCAGCTCCCCGCAGGTGGCCCATACCAGGACGGCCTGGTTGGCGGCGGGCGAGGCGAGGGGTCGTTCGAAGCGATGCCAGGCCATCTCCACCGGGACCCCGTCACGCGTGGTGTCCCCGGGCACGGTGCGGATTTCGGCGCCGGGGAACACCGTCTGCTTCCCGGGCGGCAGGTCGTCGGGTCCGGGGACGCCCGCCGGTATGGCCGGCTCGTGGCGCATCAGATCGGGGTCGGTGCAGTTGAGCAGCACGATCCCCCGGGACAGCAGGCGCCCCTCTTGCTCGGCTGTGACCGTGTCGCTCCCCCAGGTCCGGCCGGCCTGCATCGAGTCGACCGTGATCTCGATGGGCTGGCTATAGGACCCGACCCGGGCGAACACGGCGTGAATCGACCGTGGGCTCTTGGCGCCGCCCGCAGCTTTCTCCGATGCCATCAACATCTGGGCGAGGTACTGGCCGCTGAACACTACATCACGCCCTTCAGCTGACGAGGCCGGCTGGAAGACCCGGTAGCGGCCGGGGCCGACTTCGGCCAGCTCGAGGAGGTCCGGCAGATCGTCCATACGGGAGTCCATGCCGGGACAGTACCGACCGGTGGGAATCGGTGCCTCCGCGCCGGGCCGGTTAGACGCTCCGGTCAGGGCGTCAGGCTCCAGCCACCTGATTCGTCGCGCCACCAGCCGCCAGATGCCCATGTGCCGCCGTCGACCGGGACTGTGGCCCCCGTGACGTAGGCCGACATCTTCGAGCAAAGCCAAATCACCGCGCCGGCGCATTCGGCGACGAGCCCCTCGCGGCCCAGGGGTATCACGCGGGCCCACACCGGATCGGAATCGTCCCACGACGACGGGTCGACCGGGCCCGTCCGGTTACCCCGCATTCCGGGTGTGATGGTGTGGTCGGGGGCAATGCAGTTCACACGGATCCCATGCTCGGCCAGTTCCAGGGCCATCGTCCTGGTGAAGTTGACCATCCCGGCCTTGCAGGCCGCGTACACCGCGTAGGAAGGGGCTGCCCGGCTCGCTTCGATGCTGCTGACATTGACTATCGAGCCGCCCCGGCCAGCGGCCGCCATGTGACGGGCGGTCTCCTGCGTGGCGACCAGCATGCTGACCAGGTTCATGTCGATCTGCCGGCGCATGCTCGCTTCGGGCTGAGTGAGAAACGGCCCGGCCCGAACCCCGCCGGCGTTGTTGACGAGAATGTCAATGCGACCGAAGCGCTCCATGACCTGAGCCACGGTGGAGCGGAGTTGGTCGGTGTCGATCACGTCACACGGAATGCCGACGCCCTCTCCTCCTTGATCGGCGATGGCCCGCTCGGTGGCGGAGCAGCGTTCCGGGAAGATGTCGAGCACCGCGACCCTCGCCCCGAAGCGGGCCAGACCGAGGGCCACGCCTTGCCCTATCCCGCCGCCCCCGGCGGTGACCACTGCGACCTGATCTGTGAGCAGGACGTCCGAGGGATCGAGGCGGGTCCGTCCCACGTCACGGGCGGCGGCATTGAGTTCGGCTTGATCCACCGGGCCACGTTAGAGCGGCGGGTGTTCCGCCGTCTCGGTGCGGATCTTCGTTCCGCCCGTCGTGCTTCCGCCGTCGCCGGGGCTGCGCTCCTCGACCAGCGCGGATCGATTGATCTTGCCAGCTGATGTGCGAGGCAGGCGCGCCACTATTTCGAAGGCTTTGGGCACCTTGGGCCCCGACAGGCGGGACCGCACAAAGTCACGGAGCTCGTCCGCGGTCGGCGGGTCCGCTAGGTCGGCCGGCTCAACGAGGGCGTGGACCCGGTGGCCCCACTCTGGATCGGGCAAGCCGATCACCACGACATCGCTCACGCCCGGGTGCTCGGACAACACGGCCTCCACCTCGGCGGGAAACACGTTGACCCCACCCGTGACGATCATGTCCCGACGGCGGTCGGCTATGTACAAGTAGCCGTCGGCGTCCAGCCGCCCCATGTCCCCGAAACTCCGGTACCCGCCCTGGATCGGCTCCGGCGTGGGGATCCCGATGTAGGAGAACGGGGCCTCGTCGTCATACAGGCGCATCCATATCTCTCCGACCTCCCCGGTTGGAACATCCTTCCGGTCCGAGTCGAGGATGCGAATGTCGCAGGCGACGGCCTGACCGACGGTGCCGGGTCGCTCGAGCCACTCCTTGCCAGTGCACATGGTGGTCCCGAGCTGTTCGCTGCCGCCGTAGACGAACACGAATCGTTCGGGGGGCAGCAGCTCGAGCCACTTGCGGGCGACCCACTCAGGGAGGGAAGCGCCGCCGTAGATGACCCGAAGCAGACTGCTGAAGTCGCGGCCGTCCACTCCTTCGAGTCGAGCTACTCGCTGGAGCATGGTCGGGACCAGCACGGTCATGGTGACCCGGTGGCGCTCGATCAGGTCAATTGCCTGAGTGGCTTCGAAGTGCTCCATCAGCACCACCCGGTCGCCGTTCAGGAGCAACGGGTAGCAGAACGCGAACCCGTTGTTGTGGTAGAGCGGGGAGGCGCACAACGTCACCGAGGACTCCTCGCCGGTGACGGCCCGCATGGCCTCTTCCAAGAAGAAGTACCCGGGCGACGGTTTGACGATGATCTTCGGCGTCCCAGTAGAGCCCGACGTCGGTAGCAGGCGGGTGAAGGGGGGAGCGACGTCCTCGGCAGGCGCAGCGGCATCGAGAGTCCATGACGCGGCGATGTCAGATTTGGAGAGATCCGGCGGCGGGCCATCCGACCAGTCCCCCACGACCAGACTGGCCCCGGCCACGTCGAGCAGGCGGGAACGCTCCCACGCCGGCATGTCCGAGCGGAGCGGCAGCACTGACGCCCCGAGCTTCCAGGCCCCGAGCGTGGCAGTGGCGTGCTCGAGCGAGTTGGGCAGACCCACAACCACTATGTCGCCCGCTCCGACCCCCGCCCGCGAGAGTCGAGTGGCGCCCTGGTTGGCCCGGTGGTCGAGTTCCCCCCAGGACACCACGATCTCCGGGCCGGCCAATGGGGCAAACACGAG
>DATGAX010000588.1:0-3854 GCA_035312965.1 Acidimicrobiales bacterium | reverse complement strand
GCGACGAACCCGAACCGGTCGCGCAGCGGGCCGGTGATGAGACCGGTGCGGGTCGTGGCCCCGACGAGAGTGAACCGGGGCAGGTCCAACCGGATGGTCCGGGCGCTCGGGCCCTTGCCCAGCACGATGTCGAGCTGGAAGTCCTCCATGGCCGGGTAGAGGATCTCCTCCACCGCCCGCCCCAGCCGGTGGATCTCGTCGACGAACAACACATCGCCCTCGACGATGTTGGTGAGGATGGCGGCCAGATCCCCGGCCCGGACCAGGGCCGGACCCGAGGTGACCCGCAGGCCGGCGCCCACCTCGTTGGCGACGATGCCGGCCAGGCTGGTCTTGCCCAACCCGGGCGGGCCGGCGAAGAGCAGGTGGTCGACGGGCTGCTCCCGCCGGCGGGCCGCCTCCAGCATGATGCTCAGGTGCTCCTTGAGGAGCGCCTGGCCCACGAACTCGGCCAGCCGCCGGGGCCGGAGGCTGATCTCCTCGGCCGACTCGATGGGGTCGGCCGTCGGGGTCACCGACCGGGCCAGGCCCTCTTCCCTCACCGGGCGCTCGCCAACTCGCGCAGGGCGGCCCGCAGGTGGTCCTCGACCGAGCCTTCGCCCGGGAGCCCCGACAGGGCCAGGCGGATCTCCTCGGCGCCGTAACCGAGCGACGCCAGTGCGGTGCGGACGTCGGCCCGCACGCCGGCGGCCGGGTCGTCTCCCCCGGCCACCGCCGGACCGACGACCCCCAGGCCGGTGCCGTCCAGGTCGGCCTCCAGGCGTGATTTGAGCTCGACGACGAGGCGGGCCGCCGTCTTGCGCCCGATGCCGGGGACCAGCATCAGCGCGTCCAGGTCGTCCGACAGCACGGCGCGCTGGAGGGCGGCGGGGCTGTGCACCGACAGCAGCGAGAGAGCCACCGCCGGCCCGACGCCGTGGGCGCCGATGAGCGCCTCGAAGCACATCCGCTCCTCCCGGGTGGGGAACCCGTACAGGACGATGGCGTCCTCCCGGACATGAGTGTGGACGTGGAGGAACACGGCCGCCCCGAGCGGCCCGAGCGAACCGGCCGGCCCGGCCGGCACCACCGTCCGGTATCCCACGCCGCCCACTTCGACCAGGACCTCGACCCCGCCGGCCGGGCGGGGCCGGCGATCGAGGAGCGTCCCCCGCAGCGAGCCGATCATCGGGCCGCTCCGGCGGCCGCCCGCAGACCGGCCCCCGACAGGTGGGTGATGGCCAGGGCCAGGGCGTCGGCCCGGTCCGCCGGCCGGGGCGGCTCGTCCAGGCCGAGCAGGATGGCGACCATGGCTTGGACCTGCTCCTTGCCCGCCGATCCGTACCCGGTGACCGCCAGCTTCACCTCGTTGGGGCTGTACTGCACCACCGGGATGGCCCGCCGGGCGGCCGCGGCCAGGGCCAGACCGCTGGCCTGGCCGACCGACATGGCGGTGCGGGCGTTGACCTGGAACAGCACCCGCTCGACCACCACCACGTCCGGGCTGAGGTCGCGCAGCAGGTCGTCCAGGTCACTCCACAGGGCGCCCAGGCGGGCGGACAGCTCCATGTCGGGCGGGGTGGTCAGGTGCCCGAAGGCTGCCACCTCCAGGCGGCCACCGGCGCCCCGTACCGCCCCGTACCCGCAGCGCGACAGACCAGGGTCCACACCGAGAGCGAACACCCGTTCGAAGATAGCCGCCGGTCCTACGGCGGTGGTGGATCGGGGCGTTGGATCGCCGTCGGCGGCCCGGCGGCTCAGGCCTCGACCAGCTCGAGGATGGAGTCGGGGATGTCGAAGTTGGCGTAGACGTTCTGCACGTCGTCGTGGTCCTCCAGCAGGTCGACCAGGTGGAGCACCTTCTTGGCTTCCCCCTCGCTGTCCAGCGCGATGGTGGTAGAGGGCAGGAGGGTGACCTCCGACGAGTCCACCGCCATGCCGGCCTCGTCCAGAGCGGTGCGCACCGCCGGAAGGTCGCTGGGCGGTGTCGTGACCTGCCAGTGGTCCCCGCTGTCCGATATGTCCTCCGCCCCGGCCTCCAGCGCCACCAGCATCAGGTCGTCCTCTGTCACCGTCTTGGGGACCAGGGCCACGCCCTTGCGCTCGAACTGCCAGGCCACGGCTCCGGGTTCGGCCATGGAACCGCCGTTCTTGGAGAAGATGGCCCGGATGTCGGCGCCGGTGCGGTTGCGGTTGTCGGTCAGGCACTCGACGATGACGGCCACCCCGTTGGGCGCATAGCCCTCGTAGCTCACCTGCTCGTAGCGGACGCCCTCCAGCTCTCCGGTGCCCCGCTTGATGGCCCGCTCGATGGTGTCGAGCGGCACAGAGCTCTCCCGGGCCTTCTGGAACATGGTGCGCAGGGTGGGGTTCGTTTCGGGGTCGCCGCCGCCTTCCCGGGCGGCCACCTCGACCTGGCGGATGAGCTTGGCGAAGAGCTTCCCCCGGGCCTTGTCCGCCGCCCCCTTCTTGTGCTTGATGGTCGCCCACTTGCTGTGGCCGGACATGCGGTGCCTCCTATGGCTTGGTGATGCTCAGCTGGCGCAGCGCGCTCTCGAGGAACAGCTCGTGGAGTCTCGGGTCCCCGGACAGCTCGGGGTGGAACGCGGCGACCAGGACCGGTCCCTTGCGGCACAGTACGGGGCGGGACCGGCCGTCCGCACCTGTCACCGAGGCCAGTACCTCCACGTCGGGGCCGGCCCGCTCCACGGCCGGGGCCCGGATGAACACGGCGTGGAAGGGCGCCTCGAGGCCGGCCACGTCCAACGATGTCTCGAACGACTGGATCTGGCGGCCGAAGGCGTTGCGGCGCACGGTGACATCGACGGCACCCAGGTGGTGCTGGTCGGGCCGCCCGTCGAGCACCTCGGACGCCAGCAGGATCATGCCGGCGCACGTCCCGAAGGCGGGCATCCCCAGGCCGAGGCGGTGGCGCAGGGGGGCGACCAGCCCGGACGAGTCCAGGAGGAGGGACATGGTCGTGGACTCGCCGCCGGGCAGCACCAGCATCTCGACGTGGTCGAGATCTGCGGGCACCCGCACCGGGCGGGGCTCTACGTCAAGGGCGCGGAAGACCTCGGCGTGCTCGCCGACCGAGCCCTGCAGGGCGAGGATGCCGACGCGGGGATCGTGCACCTGGCGGGATCCTTCCCACCGCTACCAGCCCCGGTCGGCCAGGCGGGTCTCCACCTGGCTGGACTCCTGGCCCCGCATGGCATCGCCGAGACCGCGGCTGACCTTGGCCACGATCAACGGATCGCGGAAGTGGGTCGTCGCCTCGACGATGGCCCGGGCGAAACGGGGCGGGTCGGCGCTCTTGAAGATCCCGCTCCCGACGAAGCACGCCTCCGCCCCCAGCTGCATCACCAGGACGGCATCCGCCGGAGTGGCGATGCCGCCGGCGCAGAAGAGCGGGACGGGCAAGCTGCCGGTCTCCGCCACCTCCTGGATCAGCGCCACAGGGGCCTGCAGCTGCTTGGCCCACTGGTAGATCTCGGCCGAGTCGGCCTGGGTGATCTTGGCCATGTCGCCCCTTATGGCCCGGAGGTGGCGCACCGCCTCCTTGATGTCCCCGGTACCGGCCTCGCCCTTGGAGCGGATCATGGCCGCACCTTCCGAGATGCGGCGCAGGGCCTCACCGAGGTTGGTCGCCCCGCACACGAAGGGGACGGTGAACTTCCACTTGTCGATGTGGTGCGTCTCGTCGGCCGGGGTCAGGACCTCGCTCTCGTCGATGTAGTCCACCGCCAGCGCCTCGAGGACCTGGGCCTCGGCGAAGTGCCCGATGCGAGCCTTGGCCATCACAGGGATCGACACCGCCTGCTGGATCCCCTCGATCAGGGCCGGGTCGCTCATGCGGGCCACGCCGCCGTCGC
>DATGAX010000587.1:0-7091 GCA_035312965.1 Acidimicrobiales bacterium | reverse complement strand
GGCCTCTATGGAGTCGGCCAGGATGAGCTCGCCCGCCCTGTCGTAGCGGATGACGTCGTACACGTCGGCGCACTCCGGGGTGGAGTACTCGGGGTGGGCGTGGTCGACGTAGTAGCGGGCGCCGTTGGTCAGGACGGCGTTGACCAGATGGGTCTCGACCTCCGGCGGCATCGACCCCTCGCGGGCGAAGCCCCGGGCATCGCGCCCCGGCGTCTCGTCCTCGAAGTCCCACGCCACCCGCCGTGACAGCTCGGCCACGTAGGCGTTGATCAGCGTCGAGGACGCGGCGATCGGGTTGGGATCGGTGGAGCCGCGGATGATGATCCCGTACTCGGTCTCCATGCCGAGCACCTTCACAATTGCCATCGGAGTCGACCTTATCCCCCGGGCTCCCCGAAGTGGAGTGACCTGGGGCCGTATTGGCTACAGGTACTGCCCCGTCGCCACCCGCTCGATGGAGCGCCCGCCGGTGGTCTCGTCGCCCTGCGACATGATCGTCCGGATGTACACGATCCGCTCGCCCTTCTTGCCCGAGATCTTGGCCCAGTCGTCGGGGTTGGTCGTGTTGGGCAGGTCCTCGTGCTCCTTGTACTCCTGGCGGATCGAGTCGAGCAGATCCTGGGTGCGGATGCCGGGCGTGTCGCCCGCGATCACCCGCTTGATGGCCAGCTTCTTGGCCCGCCGGACGATGTTCTCGATCATGGCCCCGGACGAGAAGTCCTTGTAGTACATGATCTCCTTGTCACCGTTCTGGTAGGTGACCTCGAGGAATTGGTTGGCCTCGTCGTCCTTGTACATCTCCGCCGCGGTGCGCTCGATCATGGCCCGCACCGCCTTGTCCCGGTCGCCGCCGCCCAGCTCCTCGACCTCCTTGACGTCGAGGGGCAGGTCCGACGTGAGGTAGCGGGCGAAGATCTGCTGGGCGGCGTCCTTGCCCGGGCGCTCGATCTTGATCTTGACGTCGAGGCGGCCGGGTCGGAGGATGGCCGGGTCGATCAGGTCCTCCCGGTTCGACGCGCCGATCACGATCACGTTGCGCAGCGTTTCGACGCCGTCGATCTCGGCCAACAGCTGCGGGACGATGGTCGACTCCATGTCGGAGCTGATGCCGGTGCCGCGGGTGCGGAACAGGGAGTCCATCTCGTCGAAGAAGACGATGACCGGGACGCCCTCCTCGCTCTTCTCCCGGGCCCGCTGGAACACGAGACGGATCTGGCGCTCGGTCTCGCCCACGTACTTGTTGAGCAGCTCGGGCCCTTTGATGTTGAGGAAGTAGCTGCGGGCCGCCTTGTCCCCGGTCACCTCGGAGACCTTCTTGGCCAGCGAGTTGGCCACCGCCTTGGCGATGAGGGTCTTGCCGCAACCCGGCGGCCCGTACAGGAGGATGCCCTTGGGGGCGGGCAGCTTGTGCTCCACGAACAGGTCGCGGTGCACGAACGGAAGCTCGACGGCGTCGGTGATGGCCTCGATCTGGGAGTCCAGACCGCCGACGTCGGCGTAGGAGATGTCGGGCACCTCCTCCAGCACCAGCTCCTCGACCTCGGGCCGGGGCAGCCGCTCCAGCAGCAAGCCGGTGCGCGAGTCCATGAGCAGGGAGTCCCCCGCCCGCAGCTTGGTCCCGGCCAGGCTGTCGGCCAGCTCGACCACCCGCTCCTCGTCGGCGCGGCCCACGATGACGGCCCGGTCGTCGTCGAGCATCTCCTTGAGCGTCACGATCTCGCCCGACTTCTCGCCCGCCCGGGCCAGCACCACGTTGAGCGACTCGTTGAGCACGACCTCGGCCCCCCGCTGCAGGTCCTGGCCCTCCTCGGTCAGCTCCGGGTGCAGCGCGACCCGCATCTTGCGCCCGCCGGAGAAGACGTCCACCGTCCCGTCGTCGTTGTGAGCGAGGAAGGTGCCGTAGGCGGAAGGCGGCTGCGTCAGCTTGTCGACCTCTTCGCGCAGGGCGGCGATGTGCTCGCGGGCCTCCCGGAGCGTGAAGGTCAGGCGCTCGTTCTGGGAGATGGCCTGCTGCAGCTGGCCCTTGGTCTCGAGGAGCTTCTCCTCAAGGGTGCGCACCCGCTTGGGTGCGTCCTGGACCCGGCGGCGCAGGGCCAGCAGCTCGTCCTCGAGGGCCCGGGCGTGCTCGCGCAGCTCGTCCAGCTCGAGCTCGCCGTTGAGCCTCGACCGGGGCGCCGGCCCGTCGCCGGCCGCTCCGGGCGCCCCCGCTTCTTCGTCGAATGGACTCTCGCTCAAACGAAACACCTCGCTGGTCACGGCGCAGGCTCGGGCAGGGCCGGCTCTAAGGCGGACCTTACCCCCGCGGCCGGCGGATCTGGGGGCCTTTGCCGGGGCGGCGGGTCCGGCCCGCCGGGGTCCGGCCGCCGGCGCCCGGCCGCCCGGGCGGGCCCGGCTACAGCCGATCTGGCGTTTTTGACACCGTTCTACGGGCGTCGATACCTTCGCCCGATACACTTGGACGGGTCGACCGCGTGCGCGGACCGGCCCCGACCACCCCCTAGACGTTCCGAAGTGAGGCAATCTCAGCGATGAAGGTTTGGATCGACCAGGATCTCTGCACCGGTGACGGTCTCTGCGAAGAGATCGCCCCTGCAGTCTTCACGCTCCTCGACGACGGTCTCTCCTACGTCAAGGAGGGGGACAAGGTGTTCGACAACCCCGCTGGCCACGAAGGGCTGGCCATAGTGCCCGACGGCATGGAGGACGCCACCCGGGAAGCCGCCGAGGAGTGCCCCGGCGAGTGCATCTTCATCGAGGAGTAGCCCCCCCTCCCAGCCCTAGCCGCTGGACAGGCACGAACCCGTAGGCGCCCCCGCCTGGCGGGGCTCGGCCAGCACCTGCGTGAGCTCGCTCGTGTTGAGGGCATACGAGGTGCCCGGGGAATCGGCGGATATGGCGAAGGCGACCCCGATTACCCGCCCGCTGTCGTCCACCAATGCCCCCCCGCTGTCGCCGTGGGCCAAGGCGGCGGCCAGCACCAGGATGGCCCGGCGCACGTTGTGGCGGTCGTATATGTCGGGCCCCACGGCCGTTTCTTCGACCGAGACCCGGGCCGGCGTCACCTGGATGGGATCCTGGCCGCCGGGGTGGCCGAAGACGGCGCCCGTCCGGCCCTCCTGCGGGGAGGCCAGCGTCAGCGGCGTCTGCCCCAGCCCCGGAACCGACAGCAGGGCCAGGTCCCGATTCGGGTCGTAGGCGACCACGGTGGCACGCAGGGCCCGGCCGTCGGGCAGCAATACCGAGGTGTTGCCGTGCGACTCACCCGCCACCACATGGGCATTGGTCGCGACCAGGTTCGGGCCCACGGCGAAGCCGCTGCCCTCGATGATCTCACCGCAGGCCTCGCCTTCGACCTTGACGGTGGACGCCAGGACCTGGGCCGTGACGGCCGTGCTGAGCGGGCTCCCCGTCGGCGGGGAGCCGGCGGCCCGGCCCGGCTGCAGCACGGAGAACACCCCGGGGTTGCCGTTGCCGACCAGCCGGCGCAGCAACTGCAGGGCGGAGGGCGGGGGGGGCAGATCCCGTGACACCAGCCGGGAGATGGACGAGCCGGTGACCGCCCGGGCCGGCCACCCCGGCACCTGGGCAAGGGACGGGATGAGCAGCCACAGGACGACGAAGATGCCGGCCGCCCCCACCAGCGCGCCGACGACCCGGTCGACCACCCGCACCGGCCCGATGGGCAGGGCCCGGTGCAGCTGGGAGCCGGCGATCAGACCTACGGCCTGGCCCACCATGGCCCCGCCCACCAGGATCACCACGGCGACGACCAGGAGCGTGGTGGCGGTCGTCTGGTGGAGCTGGCGCAGCACCGCGGGCAGCAGCCGAACGGCGAGGTAGAACCCGGCTGCCAGTCCGAGCCAGGAGACGGCCCGGCCGAGGAAGCCCAGCCGGTAACCCCCGACGCCGGCCGACACGGCAGCGGCCAGGATGATGAGGTCGAGGGTGTCCACGGGCGCTCAGTCCGCGGAACCGGCCTCGCCGGCGAGCAGCAACCGGGCCGAGGTGAGGAAGCCGGTGTGGGCGACCATGCGGTGGTCGGGCCGGACGGACTGGCCCTCGACGTGCCAGCTGCGCTGGAGGATCTCGACCGTCTCGGCCATCCCGAAGCTGCTGCGGTCCAGGGCGTCGCGCAACGTGCTCACCTGGCCGATGGTGGGAAGGTACGAGACGAGGATGCCGCCGGGATGCAGAGCCTCCTCCCCCGCCTTGACCAGGCGCCACGGCTCGGGGAGGTCGAGCACCATGCGGTCGAAGCCGCCCCCCTCGATGCCGTCGTAGGCGTCGCGCACCGACACGCGGTAGCGGTCGAGGGCGTCGGGGCCGAGGAAGCCGGCGACGTTGTTGCGGGCCCGGGCGGCGAAGTCCTCCCGCAGCTCGTAGCCCGTGACCTCCGCCCCGGCCCGCAGGAGGGTCATCGACAGGGCGCCCGACCCGAGCCCGGACTCGAACACCCGGGCGCCGGGGAAGATGTCGGCCATGATGAGGATCGGGCCGAGATCCTTGGGGTAGATGACCTGGGCGCCGCGGGGCATCTTGAGCACTACTTCGGCCAGGGTGGGCCGCACGGCCACGAACCGGGCGCCGCGCGTCGAGCGCACGGTCACGCCCTCGCCGGCGCCGATGATCTCGGCGTGCCGGACCGGGCCGGCGTGGGTGTGGAACTCGCCGCCTTCGGCCAGCGTGACCAGATAGCGGCGGCCCTTGGAGTCGAAGAGGAGCACCCGTTCGCCGGCGTGGAGGGGGCGGCTCACCCCGGGCCCGACCCGGACGCGGCGTTCGATCCACCCGCCCGTTCGACCAGCTTGCAGAAGGCGCACACCTCACTGACCGTCGGCGACCCGCAGCCCGGGCAGGGGTGCAGCCCTTCCCGCTCCGCCTCGGCCGTGCCCTGGACGAGCGGGGCGACCCGGTCCAAGAAGCCGAAGAGGAACGCCGCCTTGGAGCCGGGCGACGACACCTCGACATCGTTGAGCGCCGCCTTGTAGCCGAGGTGCCGGTTGCCCTCGGCCATGGGGCATTCCTCGACGATGTAGTCGATCCCCTGCAGGACGCAGTACGCGGCCATCTCGCGCTCCCCGAGGCGGATCAGCGGCTTGATCTTGCGGGCGAAGCCCCCTCCCCCGGGAAGCACGGGGTGCTGGCGGCCCAGGTAGGCCAGATCCCACCGGAGCACGTTCCCGAAGAGCACCGCGGCCTCGTCGTCGAGGTTGTGACCGGTGGCGACGGCGTCATAGCCCCCGTCGCGGGCCGCCTGGTTGAACAGGTGGCGCTTGGACAGCCCGCAGGCCGAGCACGGCGCCCGCCGGGCGGCCACCGACCCGGAGGGAATGTCGTAACCGAAGTCGGCCGGGAGGTCGATCTCGACCAGCCGGGCCTGGCGGGCCTCGGCGAACGCCCGGGCATAAGCGCCGGACTCGTCGCTGTACGAGCCGATGCCCAGCCCGATGTAGAGGCCGTCGGCCCGGTAGCCGAGCCGGAGCAGGAGATCCCAAAGGGCCAGCGAGTCCTTGCCGCCTGAGACGGCGACCAGCACGCGGTCCTCGGGCTGCAACATGTCGTACTGCTCTATGGCCCGGGCCACCTGGTCGGAGCAGTGCTTGACGAAGCAACCCGGGCAGAAGCCGGCGTTGTGCCGCCGTACCTCGACGACCGCCGGGGCCCGGCACACCCGGCACTTCATGCCGCGCCGCCGGATATCACGGGGCGAACCTCGACCGTCGCGTCGTCGGCCAGGCGGGCGTCACCGGTTACCAGAGTGCCATCCACGATGACGAGAACGGATTCGCGGTTGATCTCCAGGCGGGCCAGGAGCGCGGAGACGACCATCGGGCCGGGCAGGTCCAGCTCCCGGCGCGGGTTGCGCAGGAGGATCTTCACCCTGCTATGGAACCGGATTCGCCTCGTGGGTGATGCGGATGCTCTGCCCCGGCCCCAGCTTCTCGGAGAAGACGACCTCCGCCTCCGTGTGCCAGGCCCGCCCGGCGAGGTACCCGAGGAGGGCCAGGCCGCCGACCGCCGTCCAGGCCCGGCTGCCTCCGACGACGCCCTTGCGCCACCCCTGCCGCATCAAGTGGCGCACAGCCCGCTCGGCCGCGCTCATCCGGCCGACCCGGCGCGGTCCGGTGCGCCGGTCACAGGCGGCGGATCTCGACCCAGGTGGACTTGCGCCGCCCCTTGCGCCGGCCCAGCAGGAACGCCACGCCCACCAGGACCACGACGCCGGCGACGGCGCCGGCCAGGGCCACGGGGCGGGCCCGGTCGGCGGTCTCCACCGCGTCGCCGCGTATGTCCTCGAGCTTGGCCCGGATGTCGGCCAGCTCCACCCGCCCGCCCGGTCCCGAACCGACGGGCGTGGTCGTGTCCTTGCGCGGGCTCATCGGCGGCCTCCCTTGAGCGCCCGGTCCCCCCGGACCACCCGCATGGTGGCCCATACCGCGCCGGTGAGGGCGACCAGCGCGCCTCCCAGGTACGGGACCCAGGTGAGGTCGCCGCGCAGGTGCGGCCCGGTCTCGGACTGGATGACCCGGACGGCGGTGAGGGTCAGCATGGCGCCGCCCGTGGCGAAGAGGATGGCGCCGGCCACACCCCAGGCGATGTATCGGCCCAGGTTCTTGATGGGAACGACGGTCTCCTGCTTGGCGTAGGCCAGCACGAGCCGAACCAGCTCCTGGAGCTCCGTGCCCAGGCCCGAGTCCTCCTGGCGATCGGCGGTGGCGCGGCGATCGGCGTCGGTCACAGCCCGTCGATCCTTATCGGCCCTGCAACCGGAACGCAAGAATGGCGGCCGCGTCGGCGGCCAGGCGGTCCAGGCGGTCCAGCCGCTCGGCCCGCGTCGGAGCCTCGAGCAGCGTCTGGCGGTCCATGGCGCCCAGGGGGGCGCGGGCACACAGCTCCCAGGCCGCCTGCGCCGGTCGGTCCGAGGTGGGGAACGACGGGCGGCCCACCGGCTCGCCCAGCTCGGCGGCCAGACCGAGGGCGTGGCGCACCGACAGCTCGGCGGCGGCGAGCCGGGGCTCGTCGCCCGGATCCCAATCCTCGTCGGCCAGCTCCTCCACGACCGCCTGAGGGTAAGGGTCGTCCGGCAGCCA
>DATGAX010000586.1:0-2967 GCA_035312965.1 Acidimicrobiales bacterium | reverse complement strand
GGAGTTCGGCCGGCTCCGGGTGGTCCACTCGCTCGAAGCGTCCCAGCGCCTGGTCACACCGGAGCCCACTCCCGAGCAGCTGGCGGCCTGGCGGAGCCGGCCCACGCACGAGCACCCTCTCGTCTGGACCCACGATTCGGGCCGCCGGTCGCTGGTCCTCGGCGCGTCGACCGATCATGTGGTCGGCATGGATCGCGACGCCGGCCGGGCCCTCCTCGACGGGCTGCTCGAGCGGGCCACCCGCCCCGAAGCCGTGTACCGCCACACCTGGTCGGTCGGCGACACCGTGATCTGGGACAACCGGGGCGTGCTGCACCGGGTCGAGCCCTACGACGAGAGGTCGGAGCGGGAGATGCTGCGGAGCACCCTTCTGGGGGACGAGCCGATTCAGTGAGCATGACGCCGGTTGCCACCGTCCCGGAGATGGTGGCCCGCGCTGAGGCCCGGGCCGCGGACGCACCGGCGGTGGTCAGCGGCGACCGGACGTGGACCTACGCCGCGCTCGGTCGGCGGTCGCGACGGTTCGCGGCCGGACTACTGGCGCGGGGGATCCGACCCGGTGACCGGGTCGCCGTCTGGGCGCCCAACAGCCCCGAGTGGATCATCTCCTACGTGGGGTTGATCCAGGCCGGCGCCGTTCTCGTTCCGGTCAACACCCGGTGGTTGGGATCGGAGGCGGCCGGCATACTCGCCCGCAGCCGGGCCAAGGCACTCGTGACGGTCACCGACTTCCTGGGGCAGGACTTCCTGGCCCGGCTGGACGGCCAGGATGAGCCTCTCCCGGACCTGTCCGTCCGGATCGTGATCGACGGGCCCGTCCCGGCCGGCGCGACCGCGTGGGCCGACGTGGCCTCCGGCGGCACGGATCCCGACCTGGCCGAAGTGGACCGGCGCAGTGCCGCCGTGCGGGCCGAAGACCCGTGCGACATCCTCTTCACCTCGGGCACGACCGGCGTCCCGAAGGGTGTGGTCATGACCCACTCCCGGACCCTGTGCGTCGCCACCGACTGGGTCGCCATGACCGGCCTCGGCCCGGGCGACCGCTATCTGATGGTCAACCCGTACTTCCACATGTTCGGCCTCAAGGCCGGCATCCTGGCCTCTGTGGCCGCCGGGGCGACCATGTACCCCGAACCGGTCTTCGACGTGGACCGCGCCCTGGCCCGGGTCGAGGCCGCCGGCGTGACCGTCCTGCCGGGGCCGCCCACCCTCTACCAGAGCATCCTCGACCATCCCGACCGGAAGCGTTTCGACCTGTCGTCGCTGCGGGTCGCGGTGACCGGCTCCGCCGACATCCCCGTCGAGCTGATCCGGCGGATCGGCGAGGAGCTCCCTTTCTCCACGATCGTGTCCGGATATGGCCTCACAGAGGCTGGTACGGCGAGCAGCACCGGCCCGGACGACGAGTTCGAGGCCGTCGCCACGACGGTCGGTCGACCCCGCCCGGGGTTCGAGATCCGTATGGTCGACGGGGCCGGCGACGACGTGGCGATGGGGGACACCGGGGAGATCCTTCTCCGGGGCCCGAGCGTGATGTCGCACTACCTCGACGACCCGGCCGCGACGGCCGAGGCCCTCTCGGCGGAGGGCTGGCTGCGCACCGGCGATCTCGGCGCGTGGGACGACGCCGGCCGGCTGCGCATCATCGGGCGGGTCAAGGACATGTACATCGTCGGGGGTTTCAACGTGTACCCGGCCGAAGTGGAGAACGCGCTGCTCGGTCACCCCGACGTGGCCCAGGTCGCGGTCATCGGTGTGCCCGACCCGCGGATGGGCGAGGTCGGGAAGGCGTTCGTCGTCCTGCGGCCCGGTGCGGCGGCGGGGGAAGCCGGAACCGGCATCCTGGCATGGGCCCGCGACCGGATGGCCAACTACAAGGTGCCCCGCTCGATCGAGGTGCTGGACCGACTGCCCCTCAACGCCGCCGGCAAGGTCGAGAAGCACACCCTGGGAACGCCGGCCGACCCGCAATGACTCTCCTCCACCACGCGCTGCGGGATGCCGCCCACCGTCACGGCGACCGGCCCGCCCTCCGGGCCGCCGACGACGAGTGGACCTTCGCCGCTCTCGAAGCGTGGTCCAACCGGATGGCCCGGCGCCTGGCCGAGCTGGGCGTGGGCCCGGGGTCCCGGGTGGCGGTGATGGCGGCCAACCGGCCCGAGTTCGTGGTCGCCGTCCATGCCGTGAGCAAGCTGGGGGCGGCGTCGGTGCTGCTCAACCCGGCATGGAAGGCCCTGGAGGTCGGGCATGCCCTGGAGCTCACCGGTCCGGCCCATGCCGTCGCCGACGGACCGTCGGCCGCGCTGCTCGAGGCGGCCGGCATCGGTCGCCCGTACCTCCTTGATCTGGACGACGCCAGCAGCACCGCAACAGTCGACGCCCGTGACGGCGCGCCGCTGTCCCGGCCGGGGATAGACAGCGGGGCGGAGTCGGTCCTCGTATTCAGCTCCGGGACGACCGGTCTGCCCAAAGCGGTCCGTCACACCCACGCGTCGATGGTCGCCGCCGTCGGCCATTGGAAGGACTGTCTCGGCCTGGGGCCGGACGACCGTTTCCAGGTGGCCACGCCCCCGTCGCACATCCTCGGTCTGCTCAACCTGGTCACGGCCATCGCCACCGGCACGACCGTGCGCCTGCACCGCCGGTTCGACCTGGACGAGATCCTGGCCCGCATTCAGTCGGAGCGCATGACCCTGGAGATGGCGGTGGCCCCGATCGCGCTGGCCATGGCCAACCACGCCGACCTCGAGAACTACGACCTGTCGTCCCTCCGCTACATCATGTGGGGGGCCACGCCGGTCACGCCCGTAGTGGCCGAGGTGGTCACCGAACGCACGGGTGTCCGCTGGTTGCCCGCCTACGGAGCCAGCGAGCTGCCGGTTCTAGCCGCCAACCCGGTGGACGAACCGGACCGGTGGCGCCTGGATTCTGCCGGCCGCCCGCCCCGCGGCGTCGAGCTGCGCGTGG